>CAKVFO010000060.1 GCA_934746785.1 uncultured Clostridium sp.
ATTGGACGACTTACATATCAGAAAGCCAGTTATAATCAGTGCTCGCTCTCAAAAAAAGTTTTTAATTTCCTATACGTTAAAAAAACTCTGAGTCTTACCTCAGAGTTTCTTTATATAAATAAATATATTATTCTACTACGCTAACCTTCATTAAGTTAGTTGTACCAATCTTATCAACTGGAACACCAGCAGCAACAACTACTGTATCACCCTTCTTAATGTAGTTATGTTCTTCAGCTATAGCAACTGATTTTTCTATCATTTCGTCTGTTGATTCCATTCTATCAGCAACTATTGGATATACACCCCATGAGAATGCTAATTGCTTAGCAACTGTAGTTGATGGAGTTACAGCTATAATTGGACATTCTGGTCTGCAGTTTGATAATCTCTTAGCAGTTGCACCACTTTGAGTTGATGAGATGATTGCAGTTGCATTTAATTCGTTAGCAGCATTGCAAGCAGCTCTTGATATAACACCTGATATAGCTGGTGTATGGTTCTTAGCAGCAGAAACAGCTGTTTCGTAGCTTAATCCTCTTTCAGCTTCTTCAGCTATCTTAGCCATTGTAGCAACAGCTTCTACTGGATATGTACCGTTAGCACTTTCTCCTGATAACATTATTGCATCTGTACCATCATAGATTGCGTTAGCAACGTCTGATACTTCTGCTCTTGTTGGTCTTGGATTTCTAATCATCGAGTCAAGCATTTGAGTTGCAGTTACAACTGGTTTACCTGCTTCGTTACATTTTTTAATAATCATTTTTTGTACTGCTGGTAATTTTTCCATTGGAATTTCAACACCAAGATCTCCTCTAGCAACCATAATTCCATCAGAAGCTTCTAATATAGAATCTATATTATCAACACCTTCTTGGTTTTCTATCTTAGAGATTATTAGTATATCTTTTCCACCATTTTCATCTAATAACTTTCTTATAGCCTTAACGTCATCAACTTTTCTGATGAATGAAGCAGCTATAGCAGTCACTCCTACTTTACATCCAAACTTAAGGTCGTCTGCATCTTTTTCAGTTAATGCTGGTAATTTTATTGATACACCAGGAACATTAACTCCCTTATGAGTACCTACTAGACCTGTGTTGTTAACTACACAGTGAACTTTGTTTCCTTCTACTGATTTAACTGTTAAACCAACTAGACCATCATCTATTAAGATTGTATCTCCAGCCTTAACATCGTTAGCAAGACCATCGTAAGTTACTGAACACTTAGTAGTATCTCCAATTACTTCTTCTCCTACATATATTGTGAAGTCAGAACCCATTTGTAATTCAACTTTGTTTGGTTCAAATTTACCAGTTCTTATTTCTGGTCCTTTAGTATCAAGAATTATAGCTATTTCTTTGTTAAGTTCTTTAGATAATTTCTTAACATTTTCTATTCTTCCACCATGTTCTGCATGATCTCCATGTGAGAAGTTATGTCTTGAAGCATTCATACCTGCTTCTATAACCTTTCTTAATACCGCTACATCTTCACTAGCTGGTCCAATTGTACAGATCATTTTAGTTTTTCTCATGAAAAATACACTCCTTTTTTGTCTAAAAATTCACCTTGATTTATAATAAATTAAAATTATAACTAATTATTTTGATAATACTTCAGCTATATCATATAATTCCTTATCAAACTTTCTTTCTATAGCTAATGCTTCATCTATATCATCATCTATGATTTTATTGTCTCTTATACCTATAACTCTAGAAGTTTTACCTTCTAATAAAACTTCTACTGCTTTAGCACCCATTTTTGAAGCTAAAACTCTATCAAATACACTTGGGCTTCCACCTCTTTGAGTGTGTCCTAATATTGTAGCTCTTGTTTCTATTCCAGTAACATCTTCTACTTCCTTAGCAAGCTCAAATGCTCCACCAATACCTTCTGCTAACACTACTAAATTATGCATCTTTCCTGCAGCTTTTCCTTCAAGAATCTTCTTACATAATTCATCTTTTTCAAATCCTAGTTCTGGTACTAAAATTGCTTCTGCTCCACCTGCAAGTCCTGCATATAAAGCTATATCTCCACAACGTCTACCCATTACTTCGACAATTGAAACTCTTTCATGAGAAGTTGAAGTATCTCTTATCTTGTTAATTGCATCTATTACAGTATTTAATGCTGTATCAAATCCAATTGTATAGTCTGTATAAGCTAAATCATTATCAATAGTTCCTGGTAGACCTACTGTCTTAACACCTAACTTTGATAAAAGCTTGGCTCCTGTAAATGAACCGTCTCCACCTATAACAACTAGTGCATCAACACCATATGCTTTTAAAATTTTAACAGCTCTTTTTCTTACTTCTTCGTCTTTAAATTCAGGTAATCTAGCTGTTCTTAAAACAGTACCACCTCTTTGGATTATATCAGATACTGAAGTTCTATCCATGTTAAATAATTCACCATTTACTAAACCAGCGTATCCTCTTTTTACTCCCATTACTTCTATACCGTTATCTAAAGCTGTTCTTACAACTGCTCTAATAGCAGCATTCATTCCAGGAGCATCTCCTCCACTTGTTAAAATAGCTATCTTTTTCATAATCGTTCCTCCTTGCACACCACTGGGACAGTTATAGTCCCATATATGTTATATCCATCCACATATTAATTACCGTATTCTATTGTACAAAAATTATGGATATTTATCAATGCATATTATGAACTTTTACAACTTCTTGACATAAAAACTCGTTATTTAAAGATTGATTACCTCAAATCTATTATACCCAAGGTTAAAATAATTTATATACCATTTAAATATTTTTAATTATTTAATTTTTGTAATAATTTTCATTTATGTATTTATCATTTTTTGCTCATTTTTTGTACTTTTTTATTCAATTAAAAAATTATCTTTTCTTTTTTTTATATTATTATCGACTTCTTAAATCACACAATCACTTCTTCATATAAGAAAAATCCAGCAAACTGTTTTTACAATTTACTAGATTTTACCCTATACTAATTTAACATTTTCTTCGCCATATTTATCTTTTAGAATTTCTATTACTTCACTTTCAGAATCTATCCACTTATCTCTTTGCAGTCTATAATTCTGTCTTTTTTCAGCATCAAAAACATATACTGCTGTATTTCCTTCATAGCCTAATATTAAATTTTTAATTTCGTTATTTATATTTCTAACTTCTTCTTCATTTTTAACTTTAATATAAAGCTTATCACTATTAATCTTTTCTAATCCTTCTATAGTTTCACATATAAGTTTAGGAAGTTCGTCTTCCTTTATACTTATTCGGCCTTTTATCCTTACTATGGAATCTGGTTGTATTAAATTTCTAAGTTTCTCTAAAGTTCTTGGAAATACTATTACCTCTATTGAACCTGATAAATCTTCTAACGTTAAAAATGCCATTATAGTATTATTTCTTGTTACTTTTTGCTTTACTTCAGTTAATATTCCACCGATTATCACTGTATCATTATCATGTATAGGCGGTTCTTCTACCATTGACTCTTCTCCATCTACCTCATTAGAAATACTTTCTTCTATCATGTGATATGATTTAAATACAGTTTCTATTGTTGTTGAGGTTTGTAGTTCAAGACTCTTTTTATATTCATCTAATGGATGTCCTGACAAATATAAACCTGTCATTTCCTTTTCCATTGCTAATAAATTCATTTTTTTAAATTCTTTAATATTAGGATAATCTATCTTTGGAAGTTCTAAATCTTCTTCTGCTATTGCAAATAGACTTATCTGGCCATCTATATTTCTTTTCTTTTGACTTGCTGTACCATCCATAACTTTTTCATGTACTGCTAAAAGTTTAGATCTAAAAATTCCAAAGCTATCTAATGCACCAGCTTTAATTAAACTTTCCACAGCTCTCTTATTTACAGCAGATATATCTATTTTATCAATAAAGTCTTCTAAAGAAGTAAATTTCCCTTTTGTTTCTCTAGTCCTAACAATACTTTCTATTACATTTACACCTACATTTTTTATGGCAGCCATACCAAATCTTATTGTATCGCCCTTAACTGTAAAAGTTGAATAACTTTCATTTATATCTGGAGGAAGTACTTGAATACCTTGTGACTCTGCAAATTTTATATAGTGAGCTACTTTTTCACTTGTTCCCATTACTGAGTTAAGCATAGCTGCTATATATTCAACTGGATAATATCTCATTAAGAATGCTGTCTCATATCCAACAACTGCATAAGCTGCTGCGTGACTCTTATTAAATGCATAAGATGCAAAGTCCATCATAGAGTCAAATATCTTATTTCCTGCTTCTGCACTTATCCCATTTCTAACACATCCAGGGACCTCTATTTCGCCTTTGTCATTAACTATACCATTAATAAAGTTCTTTCTTTCCTCTTCCATTACTTTGTGTTTTTTCTTAGACATAGCTCTTCTCACAAGGTCACTTCGTCCTAATGAGTAACCTGCAAGTTTTCTTACTATCTCCATAACTTGTTCTTGATATACCATTACCCCATATGTTACATTCAGAATACTTTCTAACTCTGGTGTAATATATTGAACTTTATCTGGGTTTCTCTTACACTCAACATACTTTGGGATTTCAGCCATAGGGCCTGGTCTGTAAAGAGAAATACCTGCTATAATGTCTTCAAGATTATCTGGTTTTAGTTCTTTCATGAATGAAGTCATTCCTGGAGATTCTAACTGGAATACCCCTGCTGTTTTTCCTTCACCTATCATCTTATAAACTTCTTTGTCTGAAAAATCTATTTTATCTAAATCGATATCTATTCCCCTATTTACCTTAACCATATTTACAGCATCATTCATAACTGTAAGTGTTCTAAGCCCAAGGAAATCCATTTTTAATAACCCTAATTCTTCTAATGTTGTCATACCAAATTGAGTTACTATCATTTCTTCATTTTTTTGAAGCGGAACATATTCAACTAGAGGTTTTGATGCAATTACTACTCCCGCAGCATGTGTTGAAGAGTGCCTTGGAAGTCCTTCTAAGTTTTTACTGATGTCTATTAGGCTTTTTACTCTTTCATCTGTATCATAAATTTCTTTAAGTTCTGGATTCATTTCCAATGCTTTATCTATAGTAATTCCAAGCACAGTAGGAATCATTTTAGATATTCTGTCTACTTCTGCATAAGAGTAATTCATAGCTCTTCCTACATCTCTTATACACATTCTTGGTGCCATAGTTCCAAAAGTAATAATCTGAGATACATTATCTACCCCATATTTTTCAACAACATAGTCTATAACTTCTTGTCTTCTTTCATAACAGAAGTCTGAATCAATATCGGGCATACTAACTCTCTCTGGGTTAAGGAAACGTTCAAATATAAGACTATACTTTATTGGATCAATCTTAGTAATTCCAAGAGTGTATGCAACTATAGAGCCTGCTGCCGACCCTCTTCCCGGACCTGTTGGAATTCCATTTTCATATGAAAATCTAATGAAATCCCATACAATCAAGAAATAATCAACATATCCCATCTGTTTTATTATTCCAAGTTCATATTCTAATCTATCACAATATTCTTTAGCTTTGTCACTTTCTTCAGCAATCCTTTTTACTTCTTCCAAGTTATATTCTTTATCAACTAGAGATTTAAATACATCGTATCTTTCAATTAACCCTTTATAACATGTATCTCTAAGATATTCATAAGGATCTGTCCCCTCTGGAAGTGGAAACTTAGGAAGTTTAGATTCATGAAACTTATAATCATAATTACATTCTTCTGCTATTTTAATTGTATTTTCTAAAGCCTCTGGAACATAAGAAAACATATTCCACATTTCTTCAGGTGACTTTAAATAAAACTGATCAGAAGGATACCTTCTTCTATTTTCATCATCTACAGTTTTTCCTGTTTGTATACACATTAGTATATCATGTGCTTTTGAATCGCTTTGATTTATGTAATGTACATCATTAGTTGCTACTAAAGGAATATCTGTTTCTCTTGATAATTTAATGTTATATTCATTTACTTTTCTTTGTTCTTCCATTCCATGATTTTGTATCTCAAGGTAAAATCCATCTTTGAATATATCTTTATATAACAAAGCTACTTCTTTTGCTTTATCATATTCATCGTCTATTAAATATCTTTGTATTTCTCCTCCTAAACATGCACTTAAAGCTATTATTCCTTCACTATGTTTTCTTAAAAATTCATGGTCTACTCTTGGTTTGTAATAAAATCCTCTTATTGAAGCTTCTGATACTATCTTCATTAAGTTTTCATAACCAACTTCATTCTTTACAAGAAGTACTAAGTGAGCTGTACGATTTTCCTTATCTACATGTTTTATATCCATGGACTTACTTGCCACATAAACTTCACATCCAAGTATAGGTTTTATTCCATTAGCTTTTGCCTGCTTATAAAATTCAACACATCCATACATTACTCCATGATCTGTTATAGCTATACTTTCCATTCCAAGCTCTTTAGCTCTTTTTATTAACTTATCAACTTTTCCAGATCCGTCTAAAAGACTGTACTCTGTATGTAGATGAAGATGGCAAAATTTCTTTTCACTCAAAATTTATCATCTCCTTAGTTATGAAATCTATTATTTTGTAGTTCTTAACTCTTCAGCTATTTTTTCTATTTTTCTTAACCTATGGTTTACTCCTGATTTTCCAACTGGCGGATTGAGCATTTCACCTAAATCTTTTAATGATTCATCAGGATAATTTAATCTAAGTTCTGCTACTTCTCTTAAATTTTTAGGAAGTCTTTTAAGTCCTATTTCTTTTTGAATAAGTTTTATACTTTCAACCTGTCTAACAGCTGCATTAACGGTTTTTGACAAGTTTGCTGTTTCACAATTTACAAGTCTATTTACATTGTTTCTCATTTCCTTCATTATTCTTATGTTTTCTAATTCAAGAAGACAAGTATGAGCTCCAACTATATTAAGTAAATCTACAATTTGTTCTCCTTCTTTTATATAAATGATAAAGGAATTTTTTCTTTGTATAACCTTAGAATTCAATCCAAATGTATTTATAAGCTTGCATAAATCTATTGCATATTCTTCACTATGTGTTACAAATTCTAAGTGGTATGTTTTTTCTGGATTACTTATACTTCCCCCCCCTAAAAATGCACCTCTTATATAAGCTCTTTTCTCTTCCTCAGTCTTTATCATGTCATCTTGAATTCTATAATCAAGACTCATTACACCGTCAACCTCTGTAAGTATACCTGTTTCTTGTAACAGCCCTCTTACTCCCATTTCCTCATTAATTACAACCATATATATATTATTCTTCTTTAAGGAATTACTTCTTTTAACCATTAACTTTGAATGTATATTGAAATGTATTTTTAATAGCGTAAATATTAATCTAGCACTTGAAGGATTTTCAGTTGTTATTTTAAAAGATAGTCCACTACCACTAAACCCAATAGTTCCGCTTACCTTCATAATAGCTGAAATTTGTGCTAATGCTTCTGACTTAGTTAGTTCAGAATATCTTGCTATTTCTCCTTTTACTTTTGATGAAAACGACATACGATTCTCCTTCTTTATCTATTTTAATCTAAAATTATATTCTACTGTATAACATCTAATTATATCACAAACAATATAAATTCACGATAAATATAAATTAGTAATTTATCATTTAAATGCAAATTAAAACCGCCTGAATAAATATATATCCAAGCGGTTTTATATAAAACTAATTTCTTTTTTCCTCTTTCTCTCTTTCTTTGATACGTTGTGATAAGTACATATATTCAAATATTTTTTTCTTATCATATAATAATTTCTTTTCCATTATTGTATCAATGAGAACTTCTGCTAACTTGTCAGAATCATGTTTAACTTCGTCATCTGAAACCTTAGCTATATTATCTAAAACTAAATCAATACCAAGCTCTTTAATTTCCATGCCATCAACTTTTACTGGTATAGAATCTTCCTTTAGATACTTCTTTTGAATTTCATCAGGAATTTCACTTGAATTAGCTATAACGCAGTCAACTATATCTCTGCCGCCGTATTTCCTTAAAGTTTTAACATGATTTGAGACAGTAAATCCATCAGTTTCACCTGGCTGAGTCATTACATTTGATATATAAATCTTTAAAGCACTACTTCTACGTACAGATGAACTTATCTTTTTCACAAGTAAATTAGATATTACACTTGTATAAAGACTTCCTGGTCCCATTACTATAGCATCAGCTTCCCTTATAGCCTTAAGGGCTTCTCCCAAAGGTTCAGCATCTTCTGGATTTATCATTAATCTCTTTATTTTCGATTTATTCTTTATAGCTTCTTTAGGTATTTGAGACTCCCCATATACCAAATCTCCATTTTCAAGTCTTGCAACCAGTTGCATATCATCTAATGTTACTGGTATTACCTTACCTGTTACAGCTAAAACTGAACTCATCTTCTGAACAGCATCTTCAAAATTATCCGATATACCGTTCATTGCAGCTAAAAATAAATTTCCAAAACTTTGATTTTTCAATCTTCCATCTTGAAATCTATATTGAAGAAGATCATGCATTAAAGGTTCTGTATCAGCTAATGCTAATATACAGTTTCTTATGTCTCCTGGAGGAAGTATTCCTAAATCTTCTCTTAAATCACCAGAACCTCCACCATCATCGCCAACTGTAACAATTGCAGTAATATTAGAAGTATAATACTTAAGTCCTCTAAGCATAGTGGAAAGACCAGTTCCTCCACCTATAACTACAACTTTAGGTCCCTTTACCAAAAGTCTTTTCTCATAGATTAAACTTTCTATCTTCTTACTATCCAAAGATAGTTTTAGGTATCCTTTGTTCATCATTACTATTATTGATTTCATAGCCTCAGTTACAGATATATATATAACAAAAATTCCTGTTAAATTAAGACATATATAAAATACTTTATAATATGTATCATAAACCCTTCTTGTCACTAATTCTGTAAATCCAAAAGCAATTAGAAGTATTCCAAATATTCCGAATACTATCCACCTCTTTACTTTTATTCCCGGCTTCAACCAATCAATTATTCTCATAGTTTTTTAACTCCCTTATGGAGATCTTCTGTTATATCTCTATGTTCTATCTTAGCTGCAAATCCACCTTCTACTAATCTTTCATAAATTTCATTAGCTATAGCTACTGAACGATGTCTTCCCCCTGTACACCCTATTGAAATAATTAACTGTCTCTTACCTTCTTTTATATAATTAGGTATTAAAAACTTTAACATTTCATCTAACTTAGCAACAAATTCCTTAGTTTCTTCTTGATCAAGTACATATTTCTTTACGGGTTCATCATTTCCTGAATATTTCTTTAGTTCAGGTATGTAGAATGGATTTGGTATAAATCTAACATCAAATACAAGATCCGAATCTACAGGTATTCCATATTTGAAACCAAAACTTAATACAGTAACTGTAAGTTGTCTTTCAGGAACTACTATATCACCAAAATATTCATTAATCTTACTACGTAAATCTCTTATTGCATATTTTGATGTATCAATAATAATATCAGCTCTATCTTTAACTTCTCTTAACTTCTTTCTTTCCTCATTAATTCCTGTTGTTACTCTTCCTTCAGGTGATAATGGATGTGTTCTTCTTGCTTCTTTAAATCTTTTAACTAATATTTCATCACTAGAATCTAAGAACAATATTTCATATTGGAAATTATTCTTTTTTAAATACATTAATGATTCAAATAAATCATCAAAGAATATACCTCCTCTTATATCTATCACCAATGCAGCTTTATCTATATTTCCTCCACTACACGCTTCTGCTAACTTAGGTATTAGTTTTGGTGGCAAATTATCCACGCAAAAATATCCTATATCTTCAAGACTTTTAGTTGCCTCTGTTTTACCAGCACCAGATAATCCAGTTACTATAACAAATCTCATATTCATCCTCCTAACCTGCTTAACTTTACTATAATAATATTATATCATAGAACTTAAAACAAAAATCATAACTTCCTTATATTGAAATGTTTTTTAAATCTTCTATATGCAAATAAAGCGGCTTATCCCACACCTTAGTGTAGAAGCCACTTTATCTATACTTTAAAAAAAGAAATATATTGATTTAATTTTAGTCTTCTCCAAGTATTCTAACTTCTGTATGAAGTTCTACTCCAAATTGTTTAAATACCTCATCTTGTACATGCTTAATAAGGTCTAGTACATCCTTAGCTGTTGCTCCATCTTTATTAATTACAAAACCTGAATGTTTTTCAGATACAGCTGCACCGCCAATAGAATATCCCTTTAATCCAGCATCTTGTATAAGCTTTCCTGCGAAATATCCTTCTGGTCTCTTAAAAGTACTTCCTGCTGAAGGATATTCAAGAGGCTGCTTTTCTTCTCTCTTTCTTGTCAATTCATCTACTCTATTCTGAATTGCTTCTTCATCTCCTAATTCAAGTTGGAAAATAGCACTTAAAACCACTAAATTATCTTTCATAACTTTTGATGTTCTATAACCAAGCTCAAGTTCATCTCTATTTAAAACTATGACATTTCCGTCTAAATCCATTACCTCAGCTTCTAGGATAACATTTTTTATTTCTCCATCATAAGCTCCTGCGTTCATAAACACTGCTCCACCTACTGAACCTGGTATTCCACTAGCAAATTCGAAACCAGTTAATGAATTTTCTACCGCTCTATCTGAAACCTCTTTTAATAACACACCAGCTTCTGCTTTTATAAAATTACCTTTTGATTGAAGCTTATCTAACCTAGTTAAAGCTATAACAACTCCTCTTATTCCTCCATCTTTAACTAATAGATTTGAACCATTTCCAATAATAACATATGGTATATTATTTTGTTTACATATCTTTATTGTATCTGATAATTGTTCAATACTTTTTGGAGTTAAGAAAATATCTGCTGGTCCTCCAACTTTGAAATAAATATGATTCTTCATATCTTCATTTATCATTATTTCATCTTCTAAATATATTTTTTCAAATAAATCTTTATATTTTAAATACTGATCCATGTCTAACTCCTCAAACTTTTAATAACTTTTATGCTTAAACTTACTAACTAAGTATAAATTATAACATTCTAGAAAACAAGGTACAAATTATCTTTTAAAAAAGTTTATTATACTCTCCGCACTTCTTCTATCTATACTTGGTAATTCCATAAGTTCTTCTAAAGTTGCCTTCTTTATATTTTCTATACCTCCAAACTTTTTCAATAAGTCCATCTTTCTTTTAGAACCTATATTAGGAATTTCATCCAACACTGAATGCAGTACTCTCTTTCCTCTTAAACTTCTATGATAAGTTATTGCAGATCTATGTACTTCATCCTGCACTCTTCTAATAAGCTGCATTAAATTAGAACTTCTGTTTATAATTATTTCTTTATTGTTATATATTATGCCTCTAGTTTGGTGTTTATCATCCTTAACCAAACCACATACATCTATATTTATTCCTAATGATTCTAAAACTTCTAAAGCTACATTAACCTGGCCTTTTCCTCCATCCATCATAATCAAATCTGGAAAGTTCGAAAATTTCCCTTTAGAAAACTCAATTTTCCTCTCTTTTATTTCTTCAATTTCCTTAAGCCCATGTTGGAATCTTCTAGTTAAGACTTCCCTCATACTACTATAATCATCAGCGCCTTGTACAGTTTTAATTTTAAATTTCCTATAATCACTGTTTTTAGCCTTTCCCTCTTCAAAAACTATCATTGTTCCAACTGAATCGGCACCTTGAATATTCGATATATCATAAGCTTCTATTCTATGAGGAATGTCTTCTAAATCCAAAACTTCTGCAAGTTCTCTAAGAGCTGTTGAATTTATTTCTTTTTCCATCAGTATTTTACCTTTAAACTGTTCCAACGTTAACTTAGCATTATTCTTTACAAGTTCTAATAAATCTTTCTTTTCTCCTTTTTGTGGAACTTTAAGCCATACTTTCGATCCACGCTTTATTGTAAGAAATTCTTCTAAAAGATCTTGTTCAGCAATTACTGGCACATATATATTTTTTGATACCTTTGCTGTACCCGAATAAAAACTTGTAATAAATTGTTCTAAAAGCTCTCCTTCATCTTCATCTGCACTATTCTCTATAATAAAATGCTCTCTTCCAGTAATTTTACCTTCTCTCATAAAGAAAACTTGAATACACGTATCTTTTTCATCTTTATAAAAGTTAATAAAGTCTTCATCATCTTCAACAACTCTAAAGACCTTCTGTTTCTCAACTAATGCTTGTATAGCTAAAACCTTATCTCTTAGAGATGCTGCTTTTTCAAAATTAAGCTTTGCAGACTCCTCCATCATTTC
Organism: uncultured Clostridium sp.; assembly: GCA_934746785.1. Classification (GTDB taxonomy): domain Bacteria; phylum Bacillota; class Clostridia; order Clostridiales; family Clostridiaceae; genus Clostridium. Next base: position 12,348 of record CAKVFO010000060.1, read on the forward strand.
TTCTTTAAGTCTAGATATAACTTTTTTATCTTTTCCAGTTAATATATCAAGTATTTCATCAATTATATTTCTATAATCATCTTTAGAAATATATCCAGCACATGGTGCAGTGCATTTCTTAAGATGATAATTTAAGCAAGGTCTCATTGGAGGCATTCCTTCTGTAATATTCATTCTACATGTTCTTATTGGAAATATATCTCTTATAAGATTAATTGTTTCATGTACAGCAGACACGTTGGTATATGGCCCGAAGTACTTACTTCCATCTTTAACAAAAGTTCTTGTCATATATACTCTTGGAAAATCTTCATTTAATGTCACCTTAATAAAGGGATAAAACTTATCGTCTTTTAATGCAATATTATACTTAGGTCTATACTTCTTTATTAAATTTCCTTCTAATATCAAAGCTTCCATTTCAGAATCAGTAACTATGTATTCAAACTCTGCTATATTCTTAACCATACTTTTTACTTTTGTAGAATGGTTCTTATTTTTTTGAAAGTATTGCCTTACTCTATTCTTTAAAACTTTTGCCTTACCTACATAAATTATTTCACCAAGGGAATTCTTCATTAAATAGACACCTGGCTTATCCGGTAAAATCTTTAACTGATATTCAAAATCAAACATACAACCATCCTTTCATATATATATTTAGGGTGTTTAGAATAAATTATTCTAAACACCCCTTAAAACCCTTACTTATTTACTACTATTTAATGCTGCTCTCATAACTGCTGCTGTTACTGGTGCGGCTGCGTCTTTACCATAGCCTGCATTTTCTACTATTACTGCCACAGCAACTTTTGGTTTATCTACAGGTGCGAATCCTATAAACCATGAATGTGATTTAGTTAAATTTCCATTAGAATCAGTTGTTTCAGCTGTTCCTGTTTTTCCACCTGCATCTAACCCTGAAAATATACTTGTTAAATGATCATCAATTACACCTTTCATAGCATTCTTTGCCATAGATGCATCTGATGAAGACATTACTTGTGCATATTTCTTAGGATCTATTTTCTTTATAACATTCTTATCTTTATCAACTATTTCTTTAACAAGAGTAGGTTCCATCATAACTCCATTATTAGCTACAGTACTACATACTAAAGCCATTTGCATAGGTGTAGCTAAAATACTGGCCTGACCTATACCTGTTTGAGCTATTAATCCCTTATCATTAGCTCCTAATGTCGGGAAAGAACTCTTACTTAAATAAAATCCATTTGCAGGAACATTATTATTAAATCCAAACTTTTCTGCTGTATCTTTAAGCTTAGAATTACCTAGCTCTAATGCTAATGTTCCAAAAACAACGTTACTTGATTTAATATATGATTTTTCTAAATCCATAGGTCCATATGCTACACCACTATCATTAGATAGTGATTGTTTTGCACTAAGTTGTAATGAACCATTATCCTCAAATATTCTATTTCTAACACCTGACATATTACTTAAAGCACTTGCTAGAGTTACAGTCTTGAAAGTTGAACCTGGTGCATATAATCCTGAAGTTGCTCTGTTAATCAACGGACTATTTTCTGCTGTACCAGCATTAGCTGTTGCCATTGCCGCATCTAAATCATTAGGATTATATGTTGGCTTTGATACCATTGCTAATATCTGGCCTGTTGATGGATCTAATGCAACAACTGCTCCTCTTCTATTTCCTAATGCATCATATGCTGCCTTTTGAACTGCTGGACTTAATGTAGTTACTACACCATTTCCTATCTTTTCTTGTTCTTCTGTATCTCTATTATGATATGCATCTTTTAATGCATCAAAACTAAAGTTAGTTATTAAAGATCTTACACCTGATTCTACCTTACTAGTATAAGTACTTAGTTCTTCATCATAAGCCTTTTCTAAACCTGTAAGATCATATTTAGTACTAACATATCCCAATGCATGAACATATAAATCATTTTGTAAATATGTACGTGATTGCGTTAAATCACCTGTTTTTGTACTAGAAGTTAATGCATTTAAGTCTCTATCATAAATAGTTCCTCTTAATACTTCATTCCTCTTAGCCCATAATCTTTTGTTCCCTGAATCATTAGCTATATCATTAGCTTTAAATGTTTGAAAATAAGCTATATATGAAATAAGTCCTATAAATAGTACTAAAAATACTGTCATTACGCCTTTTACGCTATTTTTAAAATCATTCATTATATTTTTTAACCCTCCTCTGAAACCTTTTGTAAAATACCTAAAGCAAAGAAAGTAGTTAAAATTGAACTACCGCCATAACTTATAAAAGGAAGAGTTATTCCTGTTAATGGTATGATGGCAAAAATTCCTCCAACAATTACAAGTACCTGACATGCAATCATTGTACTTAATCCTACTGCTGTAATTTGTGAAAATCTATTATCTGTTACAAAAGCAACTCTTATTCCTCTATAAAACATAAGGAATATTAAAATCATAATTCCTATTCCAAAAACCATTCCAAATTCTTCACATATAGCTGCAAAAATATAATCTGAAGTTGGTACAGGCACAAATCCTGGATATCCATTTCCAAGTCCTGATCCCATCATACCTCCAGAAGAAATAGAATATAATCCTTCTACAATCTGATATCCTTGATCATTAGCATAGGCCCATGGATCTAACCATATCATTACTCTCTTTTGTATATGTGAAAATAATTTATATGCAATAGAAGCTCCTACTGCAAATAAGCCTAAACAAATAAAAACATATTTTTTCTTTGAAGTTGCTACATAAAGTATAGATACTGATACTCCAAAGAATATTAATGCAGAACCTAAATCCTTTTGTAAAACAAGGCATCCTAAACAATACATTACAACTAAAGCTGGTTCAACTAATTGTTTCATATGAGCTAATCCCTGCTTATCATCATTATAATCCTTAAGCACTGAAGCTAAATATAAAACTAAAGTTATTTTTGATAACTCAGATGGCTGAAAACTCATTCCACCTATGTTAATCCAGTTTGTAGCTCCAAAGGTTTCACTACCAAATAAATATGCTAAAGGCATAATAACTACTGTTATACCTAAATAAACATACTTAAATTTAGATAACCTGCTCATTTCTGGCAAAATAACTACTGTTATAATATAAGTTGCTACACCAAATATAAACCATAATATTTGTTTCAACCCTTCATCAGGCTTAATTCTATATATCATAGCTATTCCTATAACTGATAATATACATGCAAAAATTAATAAGAACTTATCTCCATCTGGATAAAACTTTCTTATTATAAAATGTGATAACCCTATAACTACACATAAGACTCCTCCCATAGCAAGAGCTTTTGTATCAATTGGTTTTGTTAGTATTGCTAACTTTGTAAATAGAGCCAAACACAATATATAAGTAATTATCAATAGCTTTTTCTCATCTCTACGTATCTTCAATATAATCACCCCTATTATTGTCTATAAAACTCTAAAAACATTTGTCCCAATTCTTATTTCATCTTTTCCAAAAAGCTTAACCTTTCCAGAAACCTGTTTATTATTAACAAATGTACCATTTGTACTGTTTAAATCTTCAACATATAAAATGTTATTCTTAATAAGAAACTTAGCATGCTGCCCTGAAACATGCGGGTCTGAAAGTACTACTGTATTTTCTTCTTTTCTCCCCATAGTAACCATGCCTCTTATCGGAATAACAGATCCTTTCTTTATATTAGAACTATCAACTATGTTTAAGACTTCAATTCCATAACTTCTTCTTGCATTATTAGGGCGTTTTCTTCCACCGCTCTTAACATCTTTATACATTATTCTTAAAGCAAATACTAATATCGCATATAAGATTATTATAAAAGCTATACCAAACACTACAGCTGAAATCTTCGAAAAACTCATCACTTCACCTCAAATCTATTTTCCTTGTTAAATAGATTATACAACAAATTCTACATAAAACCATAGAAAATGTATTACATTTCTTTACACTAAAATTAAATTAGATTCTTTAAATATTTACCTGTATATGATTGTTCACATTTAACAACTTTCTCTGGTGTTCCTTGAACTACTACAGTTCCGCCCTTATCTCCGCCTTCTGGTCCAAGATCAATTATATAATCAGCGCACTTAATCATATCTAAATTATGTTCTATAACAACTACAGTATTACCTGCATCAACTAATCTTTGTAATATCTCTATAAGTCTGTTTACATCATCAATATGAAGACCTGTAGTAGGCTCATCTAAGATATATAATGTCTTTCCTGTACTTCTTTTAGATAATTCATAAGCAAGCTTAATTCTTTGTGCTTCTCCTCCTGATAACTGAGTTGAAGGCTGACCTAATCTAATATACCCTAATCCTACATCATATAAAGTTTGTAACTTATTCTTTATTCTTGGTAAGTTTTCAAAGAACTCTAATCCTTCTTCTACTGTCATATTTAATACATCATCAATATTCTTGCCTTTATATTTAACTTCTAAAGTTTCTCTATTGTATCTCTTACCTTTACATACTTCACAAGGAACATAAACATCAGATAAAAACTGCATTTCTATCTTTATAATTCCATCTCCAGAACAAGCTTCACATCTTCCACCCTTTACATTGAAAGAGAACCTTCCTGGTTTATATCCTCTCATCTTTGCTTCTGGCGTTTGAGAGAACAATTCTCTTATTATGTCAAAAGTTCCTGTGTACGTTGCTGGGTTAGATCTAGGTGTTCTTCCAATAGGACTTTGATCTATATCAATTATCTTATCTATATTTTCATATCCTAATATTTCTTTGTGATTTCCAACCGGGTTCTTACTCTTATTAACAAGTTTATTTAATCCCTTATATAAAATTTGATTTACTAAAGTACTCTTTCCAGATCCTGAAACTCCTGTAACCATAGTCAATGTTCCTAATGGTATTGATACATTAACGTTCTTTAAATTATTTTCCTTTGCACCTTTAACAGTTATTTTATTACCATTTCCCTTACGTCTTTGACTTGGTACCTCTATCTTCTTCTTTCCAACAAGATATTGACCTGTAATAGAATTCTCATTGGCCTTGATATCCTCTAAAGTTCCTGCTGCAACAATATTTCCTCCATGTTCACCTGCTCTTGGTCCTATATCTACGATATAATCAGCAGCCTTCATAGTATCCTCATCATGTTCAACAACTATTACTGTATTACCAACATCTCTTAAGTTCTGTAGTGTTCCAATAAGTTTATCATTATCTCTTTGATGAAGTCCTATACTTGGCTCATCTAATATATATAGAACTCCCATTAGAGATGAACCTATTTGAGTTGCTAGTCTTATTCTTTGAGATTCTCCACCTGATAAAGTTCCTGAATTTCTTGATAAAGTCAAGTAATCTAGACCTACATCAACTAAGAATTTTAATCTGCTCTTTATTTCTTTTACAATTTGCTCACTAATAATCTTATTCTTTTCTGAGAATTCTATTCCATTTATAAACTCTAATTCTTCATGAATAGGCATATTAGTAAATTCATTAATGTTAAGGCCTCCAACTTTTACTGCTAAAGCTTCTGGAGTAAGTCTTGCCCCATGACATTTAGGGCACTTATTATCACTCATATACTGCTCTATTTCGCCTTTAATAAGGTCTGAGTTTGTTTCATTATATCTTCTCTTTAATGAGTTAATTTCACCATCATATGCATGACGATAAATAGATCTAACACCATCTTTTGTGTATTCTACATCTAACTTTTTCCCCTTTGTTCCATAGAATAAAACATCTAAAACCTTTCTTGGCAATTCTTTTATTGGAGTATTTAAAGAGAAATCATATTCTTTAGTTAAAGCTTGCAATATAGCATAAGTCCATGAATCTTCTTTTAATCTTCCTTCACCCCAAGTTGCAATAGCACCTTCCATAATACTTAAGTCCTTATTAGGAATTACTAAATCCTCATCTATTTCATATAGGCTTCCAAGTCCATCACAATAATCACATTTTCCCCATGGAGAGTTGAAAGAAAACATTCTTGGTGCAAGTTCTCCTATACTTATTCCACAGTCAGGGCATGCAAACTTTTCACTAAATAAAATATCTTCTTTTCCCACAATATTAATTACAACAAGACCTTCACCAAGTTTCAATGCTGTTTCTAAAGAATCGCTTAAACGACTCTCTATACCTTCTTTAATAACAATTCTATCTACAACTGCCTCTATATTATGCTTAATATTTTTCTCAAGCTTAATTTCATCTTCACTAAGGTCATAAATTTCTCCATCAATTCTTGCTCTTACGAATCCATTTTTCTTTATATTATCAAGAACTTTTTCATGAAGTCCCTTTCTACCTCTTACTAATGGAGATAATACTTGAATTTTAGTTCTATTCCCAAGTTCCATGACCTTATCCACAATTTGATCTACAGATTGTTGAGTAATTTCCTTACCACACTTAGGACAATAAGGAACTCCTACTTTAGAATATAATAATCTTAAATAGTCATATATTTCAGTTATAGTCCCAACTGTAGATCTAGGATTCTTACTTGTAGTCTTTTGATCTATTGAAATTGCTGGTGATAAACCTTCTATATTTTCTACATCTGGTTTATTCATTTGACCTAAAAACTGTCTTGCATAAGCAGATAAAGATTCAACATATC
>CAKVFO010000061.1 GCA_934746785.1 uncultured Clostridium sp.
AAACTATATTATCCCTACTCTTAAATAAGATTAACCCATTTCACAATCTTCTGATACTAATAATTTTAGTTTTTTTCGTGCTCTAAATATCCTTAATCTAACTGTATTTTCTGTTAAATTTAATTCCTTAGAAATGTCAGCTATTCTCTTCATTAAGAAAAACGTGAGATAAAAATTTCTTTATCTATCTCTTCAAAATTATTAATATTTTTAATTATTACGATTTTAGATAGCTTATTAGGTGCAAAGCTTCTCACTCCATTTTCTATTAATAAATCGTAAAGCTTTTTCATTTCCTCTTTACCGTCCTTTTTGGGAGCAAAATAATAAAGTAATGATTCTGTATTTTTATCTCCTTTAGTCTTTACTATTAAATTTTCTTCTGATAATTTTAATCCATCAGTATCTTTCTAGAAGCTATAACTCTATAATAATCATCTAAAGAATAAATCACAATGTCACTCTTAAATAGATAAATTCTATAATAATAAGATCCTCTAGCAGTCCAATAAAAAGAATAGTAGTTAGCAGCCATTCCCTTTCCTGATAGAAGTGTTGTTTTATAAACAATACTTTTTTTATCAATAGGACATTCGTTATCAAGTTTATTAAATACTAACTCTCTAATGATTTTTTTATTATTAATAATATCTTCACTTTCAGATTTACCTGTTATGTCATCTTCTACAGATAAAGGCATATTTGAAGGAAACTTATTATATTCCTTTAAAGCCTTAGCTAAATTCTCTTTTAAATATTCTCTATCTTTATTTGATAATTCGTTCTTTCTCATAATAACTCTCTCCTTTATAATTTATTTTCTATCTATTCGAAAGAACCTTATGAATATTTCATAATAATTTCAAATTTTCCCCATTTTCAATTCTGCAAGAGTAACAGAGTAAATACTCTCGGGAGTAAAAGAGTATTTACTCCTGAGAGTATGAAAAAAGGAAGAAAAGAAATTCAATACTGTCAATGCAGCTTAAATTTCTCTTCTCCTCATTTATATAACAATATATTATTTTATTTAAATACTAATTTTCTATATTTCTCAATGTCAAGCCATTCATTTAAATAATCATTTACATATTCCTTATTCTTATCATGAATATCTTCATAACCCTTAAGCAGCTTATCTACTTCTTCCTTGGATTCAGCCTTAATTCCAAAACCTCTACCATTAACTAAAGGAACATTATCATATTTATAAACATCAAGTTCATTAATGTCACTTACCTTACCATCTCTTATACTTACATAAACATCATCTCTAAATATAATAATATCTAAATCCTTAGGATAACTATAACTATCACCACTTAGTGGAACTTCATCACCTATAGTATAAATTTCCTTATTAATAAGTTCTTTCTCTAAAGAGAAGTCCTTTGATTCATAATAATATTCTTCAAAGATATCATTTCTAGCATTAATACCATTGTATTGGAATCCCCCCTTTAGTGATTCTTCCTTAACACCTTCATTTTCAGTAATGATTCCACCACCTGCAACGTCATATCCTTCAACAAGTACAAATCTACCTGTAATGTTTATATCACTAAACTTATCAAAAGCTACCTTTTCATTAGTCTTAATAATAACTTCTGCAACATCATTTAAAGCTACTGTAGTATTAGCCTTGCTGCTATCTAAGTTAGAAGCATCAATAACTCTTACTATTTCTTCAATTTCACCTTCAACTTCTTGAGTTGTAAGTTTGATTTTATATTTCTTACCAACAGTTAGATCATTTTTACCCATCCAGAAAATATTAGCTCTAAAGCTGTTAGAAACTTCAGGTTTTTCATTTTCAAAGGCAATGATTTCTCCTCTTTTATTAAAGAATTCATCAGTCACAGTAATTCCTACAGATTGTCCTGCATAAACTTCGTCAGTCTTATCTTTTTCTACCCAGTATTCTACTGAATTAACTGTAGTCTCTTTTCCCTCTGGATAAATAGTAATCTTATCTCCAACCTTTAATTTTCCACTTTCAATTCTACCTGCAATAATTCTTCTATTATCAAATTTATAAACATCTTGAATAGGGAATCTTAAAGCCTTATCTTCAATTCCTTTTTCCTTTTCTATTAAATCTATAGATTCAATAAGAGTATGTCCTGTATACCAAGGCATCTTATCTGAAGAGTTTAATATATTTTCACCAAAGAAAGCTGATACTGGAATATAGCTTAATGGATGTACATTTAACTCCCCTAAGAATTCTCCCATTTCCTTTTCTATCTTATTAAATACTTCTTCTGAGTAATCAACTAAGTCCATTTTATTCACTATAACATAAACCTTTTTAATTCCTAGTAATGAAAGGATGTAAGCATGTCTTCTTGACTGTTCTTGTACCCCCTGCTTAGCATCTACTATTAGAAGGGCTGCCTCTGCATTAGCAGCTCCTGAAATCATGTTCTTTAAGAATTCCTTATGTCCTGGTGCATCAATAATTACATAATCTCTTTTATCTGTTGAAAATTGAATTTGAGTTGTATCTATTGTAATACCTTGTTTTTGTTCTTCTTCAAAGGCATCTAAAAGATATGCATATTCAAAAGGCTTACCTGTTTCCTTTGCAATTCTCTTTACCTTTTCAACTGCCCCTTCAGGTAATGAATGTGTATCATAAAGTAACTTACCAATTACAGTTGACTTACCATGATCAACATGTCCAACTGCTACTATATTCAAAACTTCTCTATTATTAATATCTGCCATAAACTTTGCCCCCTTAAATTATCTTCTTAATTCTTCTTACATATATCCATCTTTTCTTAATTTCTGCATTGCATATGCATCCTCTTGGTCTTGTGCTCTTCCTGCACGTTCACCTGTTGTAGTATGCTTTAATTCTTCAATAATCTTATCTAAGGTATCTGCATCAGATTTAATTTTGCCTGTGCAAGGTGCGCATCCTAAACTTCTATATCTCTCCCCATTTTTGGCAAAGTATAAATCAATTATAGGAATATTTTCTCTCTTAATATATTCCCAGATATCAAGTTCATTCCATTGTAATAATGGATGGATTCTTATATGATTTCCCTTAGGGAAGTCTGTTTTAAATTGATCCCATAATTCTGGCGGCTGATTTGTATAATCCCATTCATAATCCTTATTTCTTTCACTAAACACTCTTTCCTTAGAACGTGAACCTTCTTCATCACGTCTTACACCAACTATAAGTCCATCAAAACCATACTTTTCAACTACTTGTTGTAAGCCTTCAGTCTTTAAGGCTTTACAGCACTTTAATCTTCCTTCTTGTGGTCCCATGCCACTTTTTATAGCCTCTTCATTAGTGTGAACAATAAGGTCTAAGTTAAGTTCCTTAGCAACTCTATCTCTATACTTTATCATTTCAGGTATCTTATAAGTTGTATCTACATGTATAAAAGGAAATGGGCAGTGTCCATAAAACGCCTTTTTAGCAAGCCATAATAAAACTGTTGAATCCTTTCCTATTGACCATAACATTCCTAGCTTACCTATCTTCTTGTAAGCCTCTCTTAATATATAAATACTTTCTGCTTCTAATCTATCTAAATGATCCATTTTTATATCCCCCTTAATATGCATTTGCATTCTTCTTATTTACATCAATTACTTTTTGCTCATTATCTTTTTCAATAATCCAATGTACTATATCTCCATCTTCTTTTACTGAAAGGGTACTTCCTCTTCCCCCCATATCAGCTCCTAAATAAAACTTAACAGCTTTGAACTTACATTCCTTAACACATGATGAGCAGCCCCAACAGTCATCAGGATATTTTATATATGCTTTTTTATCCTCTCCGATTTTAATAAGATTTCCTGGGCAAACCTCAGTACACTTCCTGCAGCCTGCACATAGATTTTTATCTATCTTAATGCTCATAAGTCTCACCCTTTCTTACTAAATCTCTAAAGATAATTTCTAATTTATCATCAACTAATTTTGAGTTAACATATTTCAAGAACTTATTATCCTTATCTGGATAGTCAGTATTTTCACAGAAACTATGCCATCTAGTTTCCTTTCTTGCTTTAAGATGTGCAATTAAAACCTTAGATACAATTAATCTTTCTTTGATTTCATATATCTTTATAAGTTCATCCATATCCTCTGCCTTAAGATTTTCTGCTAGTACTTGTAATTCACCTATTTTTCTATCAGCTATAGTAAGTTTCTCTTCATTAAATTCATAATTGCTGCTAATACCTCCAGCATACTTATCCATAACTGTCTGCATCGCTTCTTCTATTTCATCAATGGTATATAAGCCTTCATTTTTTCCTAAGTGCTTAATAACCTCTTTATATTTTCTATCAACTTGACTTTCATCAATTACTTGGATTTCTTTGTCCTTTATATAATCTAAAACTGACTTTGCAGCTATTTCACCTTCAACTAAAGCACCTGTTACATACTTTTGAGGACATCCCCCAGCAACATCGCCTGCTGCATATAATCCATTAATAGTAGTAGCTCTATTAGTATCAACCCAATATCCTGAAGCTGTATGACCTCCAACAACGTAAGGTTCACTTCCTTCAATTTCAACATTAAATCCAGCCGGCCCCTTGCCTTCTTCAATCCATTTTAGTGTCTGGCTTGGTGCCATATTTAAATAAGCTTTATATAAATCTTCTTCAGCTTCTTTACTTATTCCCTTAGTCTCAAGATAACATGGACCTCTTCCTTCAATATTTTCTCTCACTGTTCCATAAAGTCTTTCAGAAGTTGTATTTCCATACTTACTTCCATATTCTTCTCCTCTTGAATTAACTTGAGCTGCTCCAACGCCTTGAGCTATTGTTCCTGTAGGAGCTATAGTATCTTTACATCTTAGTGCAATAAACCTCATTTCAAAGGTAGTCATTTCAGCACCACTCTTTATTCCCATGGCAAAACCTGCTCCAGTATTGAAGGGTGGATACCACATTTTATGTCTTGAATGCCCTGGATTATTAGGCTTATAAAGGCCAGCGGCTCCCCCTGTTGCACATATTACAGCTTTACTTTCAAATACATATAAAATTTCTTCCTCTTCTGAAATTCCAAAAGCTCCTTTTATAGTATTATCTTCAACAATATAATCTATAATATTTACTCTATTTAAAACTTCTACATTAGGTAATTTATTAACTGCTTCTGCAAGGATTGGCTTAATATTTTCACCATTTATTTTTATATTTCTATTACCTCTTGTGACATACTCACCATTTTCATCCTTTAAAATTACTAAACCTAACCTTTCTAAATCTGCTGTTACCTCATTTAACTTTTCTGACATAGTAATTAAAAGATCTTCTCTTACTATTCCTTCTGCATCCTTTATTGCATAATCAACATAATCTTGTGGTTTTCTTCCCTTTACTATGTATGCATTTAAAGCATTAACCCCTGCGGCTAAACAACCGCTTCTTTTTATGTTTGCCTTTTCTACTATTAAAACTTTATCCTTTGAATTTCTACCTATAGTTAAAGCTGCATAACAGCCTGATGTTCCCCCTCCTATTATGAAAATGTCAGTTTTTAACTTTTTTATCTGCAAAATAACCGCCCCCTTAAAATCTAGATATAAACTGGCATTGGATCTATCTTCAAGCTGTTTTCTATCATTTTAGATTCATCTTTATTAAAGATATAAAGTCTGTTAACTAAAACATAAACCTCATCTCCCACATTTATAGGAGCATCATCAAGTCCTCTATATCCATTAAGAATCAAATCTTTTACTTGAACTTCTATTTCTAAACTGCTTCCTCTAAAAGCTATTGATTTAACAATTCCTTTTTCTGAAGCAAGCTTTAATGAAATTTCATCTTCATTCTTCCCTATCTGTATAAACTCTGGCCTTATTACTGCCTTAGCATTTTCTTCATCGCCATAATCAAAACCCTTTAGCTGTTTATAATCATCAATTATTCTTGACTCTCCAATAAACTGTGCTACAAATGGTGTTTTAGGACTTTTGTAAATTTCTGCCGGAGTCCCTTTTTGTTCTATATTTCCCTTATTCATTACTATAATCTCATCTGCAACTTCAACAGCTTCATCTTGATCGTGAGTTACAAATATACTTGTAATATTAAGCTTTGTTATAATTTCTTTAAGCCAGCTTCTAAGTTCCTTTCTTATTTTAGAATCAATTGCTGCAAAGGGTTCATCTAACAATAAAAGCTTTGGTCTTGGAGCTAATGCCCTGGCAAAAGCTACTCTTTGTCTCTGCCCTCCTGATAGCTGATGAGGATATCTATTTTCTAATCCTTTTAATCCTACAAGCTCTATAAGTTCAGTTACTCTTTCTTTTATTTCCTTCTTATCAACCTTTTGAACTTTTAATCCAAAGGCTACATTATCGTAAATAGTCATTGATTTAAACAATGCATAATTTTGAAATACAAACCCTATTCCTCTCTTACCTGCTTCAATATCATTTACTCTTGTACCTCCAATTAAAATGTCACCTGAATCAGGAAGTTCAAGACCTGCTATCATTCTTAAGATAGTTGTCTTTCCACTTCCACTTGGTCCTAAAAGACCTATAAGTTTTCCTTCTTCAATTTGGAAACTTATATTATTGGAAGCTTTGTAATCACCGTAATATTTATTGATATTTTTTAATTCAACATACATATCTATCCCTTCCTTTCAGTTTTCCATTCAATTAAATTTCTTAAAATAAGTATTATAACTGCAATAATCACTAAGATTGATGCTGCTGCAAAGGCGGCTGCAAATTGATAATCATTATATAAAATTTCTACATGAAGAGGAAGTGTATTTGTCTTTCCTCCAATATGTCCAGAAACCAAAGATACAGCTCCAAACTCTCCCATAGCTCTTGATGTACACAAGATAATCCCATATATTAATCCCCATTTTATATTAGGAAGTGTTACCTTAAAAAATATAGTAGATCCCTTAGCTCCCATCATAGCAGCTGCTTCTTCTTCATCTGTCCCTTGTGATTTCATAAGAGGTATTATTTCTTTAGATATATAAGGAAGCGTTACAAAAATAGTTGCTAAAACAACTCCTGTTATAGTAAAAATAATTTTTATATTAAGAGCATCTATTACACTTTCATAAATACCTTCTCTTCCAAAAGCTAATATAAACATCATACCTGCTATAATAGGTGAAACAGCAATTGGAAGATCTATAAGTGAAGTTAAAATATTTTTACCTTTAAATTTAAACTTTGTCACTAACCATGCAGAACCTAATCCAAATAGAGTATTTAAAATCACTGAAATTACTACTGCTAAAACTGTAAGCTCTATAGCTTTAATAGTTTCTTTAGTATTTATAGCATTAATATATCCCTCTAAGCCTTCCTGCAAAGCTCCTGCTATTACCGTTATTAAAGGAATAATAAGCATTAAGAATATAAATATAAAACTTATTGAAATCATTAAATACTTTATAAATTTACTTTCTTTCATATTGCCATCACTCCTTTACAGTTTTATTTGTGTAATTCTCAATTAAATTAGTAAAGATTAATATTAAAAATGAAACTACAAGCATTACTAATCCTATAGCTGTTGCTCCATCATAATCATATTGTTCAAGCTTACTCCTAATTAAAATAGGAACTATTTCAGTTTTCATTGGCATATTTCCTGATATAAATACTACGCTTCCATACTCTCCTATCCCCCTGGCAAAAGCTAAACCAAAACCTGCTATTAAAGGAGAAAATATTTCAGGAAGTATAACTTTGAAAAAAGTTCTTACTCTTCCTGCCCCAAGCATTGTTGCTGCTTCTTCAAATGAATAATCAAACTCTTTTAAAACTGGCTGAATACTTCTTACTACAAATGGTATTCCTATAAAAATTAGTGCTATAGTAATTCCCACTTCAGAGAATGCTGACTTAATTCCTATGGAGTATAGATATTTACCTATAAATCCATTTTGAGAATAAAGTGTTGTAAGAGAAATCCCTGCAACTGCTGTTGGGAGTGCAAAAGGTAAATCTATAATTCCATCTAAAAATTTCTTTAAAGGAAAATCATATCTAACAAGTACCCAGGCTAATATAACACCAAAGAATGCATTAATAAGTGCTGCTATAAATGAACATTTTATACTTACACCAAAACTTGCCATAACTCTTGAATTTGTTACTATTTCTATGAATTTATTAATGTTAATTCCACCAGCATTTAATATTAATGCACTTAAAGGAATTAAAACTATAAGACTCAAATATGTAATGGTTAATCCAAAGGTAAACTTGAAACCTGGAATAACTCTTTTACTTTTACTCTTACTCATGTCTATGCCCCCCTTTTCATTTATTATCCTAAGCTGTATATCTCATCAAACATTCCCCCATCTGAGAAGTATTTATCAGATACTTTTTTCCATCCCCCAAAATAATCATCAATACTTACAAGCTTTATATCTTTAAAAGTATTTCTGTATTCTTCTAAGATTTTTTTATTAGAAGGTCTATAATAATTTTCAGCTGCTACTTTCTGCCCTTCATCGCTGTAAAGATAATTTATGTATTCTTCTGCCACATTCTTTGTTCCCTTTTTTTCATTAACTTTATCAACTAATGAAACTGCCGGTTCTGCTAAAATACTTATTGATGGATAAACTACTTCGAATTTACCACTTCCAAGCTTATCTATAGTTGTATAAGCTTCATTTTCCCAAGATACTAATACATCCCCAAGTCCATTTTCCGCAAAGGTTGTTGTTGAACTTCTAGCTCCTGAATCTAAAACTTCTACATTACTATATAGCTTTCTCATAAAATCTCTACTCTTTTCTTCATCTCCATTATTTTCTTCTAAAGCATAAGCTAAAGCAGCTAGATAATTCCATCTTGCTCCTCCTGATGTTTTTGGATTTGGTGTAATTACCGAAACATCATCTCTAATTAAATCATCCCAATCCTTTATGTTCTTTGGATTATCTTTTCTAACTAGAAATATAATTGTTGAAGTGTATGGACAGCTATTATTATCAAATCTACCCTGCCATGTATCATCTATCAAACCAGACTTGCTTATTTTATCTATATCATAGGATAACGCTAAAGTAGTAATATCTGCTTCTAAGCCATGAATCACTGCTCTTCCTTGTGTGCCTGACCCTCCATGGGACTGATTAATTTCAACTTCTTCTCCTGTTTTATCTTTCCAGTACCTTGAGAAACATTCATTATATTCTTTATAAAATTCTCTTGTTGGATCATAAGATGCATTTAATAATTCTATAGTCTTATTTCTTTCTTCACATCCCAAAGAACTTATTGCTAGCACAAAAGTAAATATTAAACTAAAAAGCTTTTTTCCCATTTAATTCACCCCATTCATATATTCTTACTAAACTTATATGTTTTTGCTGATATTTGTATTATATTACCACATCTGTATCATGTCAACACTTTTTATATTTTTTTCTTATAAGGGTACTTGGTATTGTTTTTTTACATATTCATCTACTTACATATAAAAAAGTTAATAATAATCAAAATTTCCTATAGGTAAAAAAATAACAGCAGCACCTTTAAAATACTACTGATATCTATACTTTTATTTTTATAATTGAACTATTTTTTTACATCAAAATTTTCTTTCATTGTCCATGTAATAATTCTGCTTTAAAAACATGAATAAAGTGTAATGTCTTCAACCAATCTTTGTACAAATTCAAAATTCTCCATATAAAACCCTTCCTAAAGTTATCAAAAAGGTGGACAACGCTTAATCATCATCCACCTTTTATATTATTTATTTAAGAACCTTTTATTTATATTAGTTATAAACTCTTTATTTTCACTAATCCATGGCATAGATCCTGACTTTTCAAGCCAAAGTATCTGCTTATCTGGTGCATTTAGAATACTAAAGTATTCATTTAATAATTCAGATGAAGCTAAATAATCACGGCTTCCTTGTATAAAGTAAACTGGAACCTTAACATCCTTAACAGTATCTATTAGATCAATATCATAATAGCTTTTAAAGATTCTATCATAAGTATTCTTTTGACTTGAAATCACATGAATCTTATCTAATAATCCATATTCTGATGATAATATTCTACCACGTTTATTTTCTCCCTCTCCTTGAATTTTATTATCTTCAAGTTCTTTTACTTTTAAATAGTCATAATAAACCTTTTGTTTATTATACATCTTCTTATCGTAAGGAGGTCCTCCTTGAGCTTTTAATTTTCTTAACTCCTCCTCATCATTGATACTTTCTGCAATTTCTAAAGCTTTATTATACCTGTATTCCTCATTTCTTTTTACTGATACAATAGAACTTGTCCCAATAAAACTTTCATACAAATCCGGTGCTTCTTTAAGCATTAATATTCCCAATGTACTTCCAAAGGAATTACCAAGTACATAAATCTTATCTTGATTAAATTTTTTACACAAATACCTGCTAAGTTCAACTCCATCTGAAACATAATTTTCAATTGTATAGTCATCTTTAAATTTATTAGATTTACCTGAGCCTAACTCATCCCAATTTACTAGTACAAAATCTTCTTGTAAAGCTTCTAATAACTTGTTAAATTCAGACATTTGTGACTTTCCTGGTCCATCACTTAGTACTAATAAAACTGGATTACTTTTATCTTTCCCCCTATAACTTACCCATTGTTTATTGCCATTAAGTTCTACCTTTTCTAAACTTGAAATGCTAGTAGGAATTATATCGTTATACTCATTACACATAGGCTTTACATATGTATTTTTTTGAGAGTAATATGTATAAATCCCCAATACCATCAAAACAATTAATAAAATAGTAGTAAAACTTTTTCTATAACATCTAAACATTCTTAAATTCTTCTTATTATTACTTTTTAAAATTATTATATATATTGATAAAATCAATATTAACAAAAAAGTAATTATTAAAGAAGCTGCAAGAACAAAAGTAATACTTATACCTATAACTTCTGTAGCCATACTTTTTTTAAGTATTGGTCTTAATAGAAATTGATAAGTTGAAAATATTACTGTTACAATTAACATCACTAAAATTAATTCCATATTCTTTCTTTTTAATTTTTTTTTCATTTTCTCAACCCCTGATGTTTATTTTACACTTATTACTTTATTATACAATATTTTCTGTTTTATTGAATAGTATTTATCCCCTTAATAAATACTTTTTTCACTAATTAATTCATATATTGATAAATATCTCATTTTTACATTAATTGTTACTCCACACATCATCTCCAAAAGTATTTATAAACTCCATAAGTTCTTGAGCCATTTCTGATTGTTGAGAAATTGATAACTCTTTCGATGAGCCAAAGCCATTTCTCATAAATTTATATCTTACTATCTTTGCATCATCTAATTCTTGTTTCACTTCATCCATTACATCATCTATAGCTTTATTATGCTCCATTATTGATGTTATAAGAATAAATAAAGCTTTAGGATATTTGAAGCGTAAATCCTGTATTATTTCCTTAAGCTTATATTTCCATTTAATTCTTATATCTACACTTGAATTAATAAATTTATTTATACTTAAATTTTTATCTCCAAATTCAATTATTACAACATGAGGTATATAACTTGAAAAGTCCCACTTTGTGCACTTTCCAAGACTGGGATTATATTTTAATTTATCATAAGTATATTCTAACCCTAAATTGCCTTTTCCATCTATATCTCCTAATATATCTAAATCCCCTTGAGAATTATTATTTAATTCTGCATTCAAATATTGAGATAACATAACTGGAAATGCATATTCTGCATTTGAAAAACTCTCTTCACAACTTTTAACACTACTATAATTCATAGCAGTATTTAATTCACATAATTTTCCAATAGATATAGAATCTCCATAACATTCGATTCTTCTATTTCTATTACATCCTGGGGATAATATATTGCATCCCCTATCTAAAACTAATCCATAAAAATCAAAATAATGACATGCATCTTGTCTCTTAAATATAATCAATTCATGAACTTGATTCTTAAGACCACTCATTATATTTATTACCATTTTTTATTACTACTAGCTATAATAACCTTCCCACAAATTTTTCTATCTAAGATATATCCAATATAATTTTCTGTATCTAAACTTTTATTTTTTATAGCTATTTTTATGCTTGTGCCTTGAAATTTCACTCGCAACATACTACCTGCATAAATGAATGTAGGAGCTTTCTTATTGGTAAAATCAATTCTGCCCATATATTTGAAATTCTCATTATCAGCTTCAACAAAATTATATTTACTTCTATCAATACTTAATAAATACATATCTTCTCTCCAAATTAAATAAAACTTAGTCCTGACTTTTTGCAAAAACATTATTGTTAACGTTTCCCTTTAGCAGTCTATACTTTTAATTTTCTTTTATAACACATATCATTATACTTCACATATTATATTTACACAATTGTAATGATAATACAAATTTTCCTTATAAAAAAAATATATTTTTTTACTTTTATTCCTTCTTATATTCCAGCACACACGTAATACACTTAAAATTCAACAACAAAAAAGGAAAAACCTTCTCTTAAAGATTTTTCCTTTTTTCATCCTTACCCTTTAATATACTATATATATTATCATCATATAATCTTCCATCAAGTTCATGATGCTCTCTTAAGCATCCATCTAACTTAAATCCACAACTTTTTAACAGATAATTTGATTCATCATTAAAGCTTCCTGTTTGAGCCATTATTTTATTTAATTTTACTTCTTCAAACAAGAATTTGCTCAATAAATTTACAGCTTCCTTCATAAAGCCATTATTTCTAAATTCCTTCATAAGATAATATCCAACTTCAACTGACCTATTTCGCGGATTATAATCAAAAATTGATATGTGTCCCAATATATTTCTTGCTGGTTTATCATATATTCCAAAAATACAAATATTATCATTATCTATTAATGCTTTTAATCTGTTTACTCTTTCTTCATCACTAATATTATGTACAGGTCTACAAGTAAACTTCTCAAAACCTTCTTCTTTTGCACTCATTTTAACTTTTGCTAATTCATCTGCTTCTATGTTAGTAAGAAATATTTTTTCTCCTACTATAGGTACTTTATTATCAGCTAATACTTTTATTTGTTTCAAAAAAATCCCCCCTATTAATTATACACATATTCCCTCATATAACAAACTCTACCTAACTATAATAGTACTTACATCCTTCCATTCATATTGGGGTTTTATATTCTTTATATCTTCTGATAATTTATATAGTGCTAAATCTTTTTCCTTACATTCAAGCATCACATCAAAGTCTCTGCCTAAATGTTTAACTTCCTCTAAGAAATCTACAAAATCATTAGCATCTATATAATCTGCATGTTTTCTGTCATTTAGAAATTCTCTTGGAGATGAAAAATGTATCTTTGGAACTAGACTTGTTTTATTCCATGTATTAAATATATCTTCAGTAAAGCTTTCAATAGCTTCACCATTATTATTACAATTATGATGGTGAACATCTAATACCATCGGTATGTCCAGTGTATTACATAAACTCAATACCTCTTTAGCTGTATAAATCTTATCATCATTTTCTACTATCAATCTTTCTTTTATGCTTTCAGGATATTTTCTAAAGTTTTTCACAAATCTCTCAAGACCAGCTTCGTTTCCACCTGCTGCGCCTCCAACATGAATTACCATCTTTCCTTGATCATAATTAATATTTTCAAAAAGTTTAACATGATTTAGAAGGACTATCTTTGTATTTTGAACTACTTGTTCACTTGTACTATTTATTACATTAAATTGATCTGGATGAGTATCCACCCTCATATTAGACTCTTTAATAAGCTTCCCTATATATTGAAAGTCCTTTTTAAACTTTTCATAATATCCATAGTACTCAACTTCTGGATGAGTGTCTAAAGGTATAAGTTTAGATGTTATTCTATAAAAATGTATATTATTCTCAATATTATATTTTAAAATTTCTTGAAGCCCAGTTAAATTTGAAAATGCTGTGTTTATAAGCTTTTCCTTTCTCTTCTCTTCTGTTTCTATCTTTTTATAATTAGCGAAAGTTACTGTACTTGAGCTTGTAACCTTTTTTCCCAGCTTATTTGATATAGCAACATATCCAAGATGTATTTTCATGTCATCCCTTCTTTCCTTCTATACCATTAGTTTTTTCATAGTTCTATTAAATATGCCTTTATTTTATTGTAATATTTAAAATATAGCTATTTTCTTTTTACTCTTGTATAATACACTTATACCAGGGTATAAAAGGAGGTTTTTAAAATGAAAAAGACATTTATTACTTTATTACTTTCTACAAGTTTATTACTTCTTACAGGCTGTGGTTCTAAGACTAATGAAGAATCTAATACAAATAATTCTTCTACTGAACAATCACAGATAGAAGACAAAAACTCAGTAGTTGATAAAGAATCTAAAACTGAAGATAATATTGAAAATGAAAAAAAAGAAGAAACAAATTCTACTAATACTGTTGAAAAAGATGAAAAAACAAATATAACTATTTTTATTCCAAATGATAATGCAGATGGTTTAGATAAAAAAGAAATTACTGTTAACCATTTAACTGCTTATAGTATAGTTAATGCTTTAGCAGATAGCGGAGTTGTTACAAAGGGTACTAAAGCACTTAAATTTAATGTTAAAAACGATATAGGATACTTAGATGTATCTTCATCTATATATAACTTAAAATCAGGCTCATCTGCCGAAACATTAATGTTAGATTCTATAAGAGAAACATTCTTGAAGGCATTTAATATAAAAAATATGAAACTTACTGTTGAAGGAGAACCTTATACTGGACAACATATTGAAATAAATCCAGATGATTTTCTTTAGAAGTTAAAAGTTAAGGGATATAGAATTTATTTTCTATATCCCTTAATTTTTATTTTACATTTTTACTATTATAAAAGCTAATAACTGATTCTATAATGTCTTTAGCTATATGATCTTGTTCTTTATATATCTCATGTTTTGAATTTTCTACTTTAATAAGTGTACAATCCTTAGCATACTTTGAAAATAAATTTTGTCCTTTTTCTTTTACAAAATCATCATTTTCTGGTTGAAATAAGATTACTGGAATTTCAACCTTGTATGCATTTTTCTTATTAGTAATATACTTTCCAATATCTATTGAATTATTAAGCCATGATAAAGAAGGTCCCCCTCTTCTAAGTACTTCATTATCTATTGCAACATCACGAGTATAATTAAATCTGTTAACTGAACTAGTTCCTGACTCTTCAATAATAGAAGTCTTATAAGCTGTCTTACCTGGTACATATTTACCACCAAGCCCTACAGAATCTGCTGCACCTGCTATAATATCTGCTATAAATAGAGGAATACTTCTAGTGTTAACTGTCATCATTGGTGAGCTTAAAATTGCATCATCAAAATAATCTGGATAATCTATTAAGAAAGTACTTCCTATAGCTCCTCCCATTGAATGTGCAAATAAAAATAAATCATCATCTCCAGTTTCTTTTACAACAACTTCATCAACAAACTTTCTGAAATCTTCTACATAGTCTTTGAAATCTTCTACATGAATTTGTGTTTCATCTTCAATGCCCAACATTCCTGAAAGTCCATGACCTCTATGTTCCATTATAAATACATTGTATCCATTCTTAGTAAAGTAATATATAAGTTCATTATATATCTCTATAAATTCTCCAAAACCATGAGATATTACAATACTTCCTGTACTATTTTCAACCTTATACTTTCTATAATAAAGTTCTATATCATCCTCTCCATGTATATTTCCTTCCTGCATTATAGAATTTAAGTAAGGTATTACTTGATTCTGTATTTTTTCACTATAATTATCTTCACTAATAAAGAGTTCATCTATTACATACTCTTTAATATCAGCTGATACTTTCAAACTTCCTAAATTAATAATAATCAGCATCATAGCAGTCATTATTGACATAACTTTTAATATTATATCTCTTGAATTCTTCGAAACCTTATTTGATTCCTTAGTTCCTTCATAAGCTTCAGAAAATTTACACTTTGCTTCATCAATTATGCCATTAACCCTTTTAATACTATTATCTTGCAGACTAGAGCCAATTGCTGTTTCTTTAATTATGTTAGTTATATAATTACTAGTATCGGTAATTATCTGTAAGTTCTTGTTATTGATATTTAATTTTTCATCTAAACTTAATGTACTTGTATCAATTATTTCTATAGTTTCTTCTACTCTATGTAATAATTCTTGAGCTTTTTCGGCTTCTACTTTGGATCTTTCGACTAAAGCTTCACTTACCTTTGTATTATTATAAATTATAATCATTATCAAATTTATTGCTATCATACTTGTTACAAATGCAATTATTATATATAAAGTATTTCCCCCTATATTAATTTTACCTTTATACCTTGTAACACTTACAATGATTAATACATAGAATATACCATAAAGGAAAAAGATACGTTTCCTCTTTGATAATTTTTACAATTAGTTCTTTAAAATGTAGCATAAGTTCAATTAACGCTTCGTTCTGTTATAAAATGATTCTTATAATGTAGATTTTCCTACCCCCTAATGCTACAATAAATATTCTATCTTTTCCTTTATATCAGTGATAACAAACACACGAACTTCTATTAGCTTAAATTTTACATTAAAAGAGTCATAAGTTTACTAAAACACCATTTTTACTTTAACTCATCTCTAATACCTTCAAACCAGCCAAAAAATTAATAATTAAATAATTCCTTTTCATAAGATTAAAACTAATACAGAACGAAATTGATGGATTAAGAAGCCTATTAAATAATAGGCTTCTTTCCATGTAATAAAACTTCTTATTAATCTACATAATAAAGTTAAAGACATAATTTATAATCTATATTTCTAAGGAGGAATTAAATGAAATTATTTAGAGAAGCTATAATTATTTTTACAATATATTTAATAGGAGATATTTTCTCTAAAGGATTCAACTTACCTATACCAGGTAATATTTTAGGAATGATTCTTTTACTCTTTCTTCTATGTACTAAAATCATTAAAGTTTCACAAATTGAAAATATATCTAATTTCCTTTTGGATCATCTTGCATTTTTCTTTATTCCTGCTGGTGTTGAACTTATGAATTCATTTGGAATAATTAAAGATACTTGGTTAAAACTTATATTAGTATGTATTATAACAACATCTATTGTTATTGTAAGTACTGGACTTATAGTGCAATTTATATCAAGAAAGATTCATAAAGATAAGGAGGTGTAAAGTATTTTGTCTATTTTAACTAACAATTTACTTTTTGGTATTATTCTTTCACTATTAGCTTTTGAAGCTGGTTTATACATATATAAAAAGTCAAAAATCCCTTTATTTAATCCACTTTTAATTGCAATTACTTTAGTTGTAGGATTTTTGCTAATTTTTAATATAGACTTTGATTTATATAATGCTGGAGCTAAATTTATAAATATGTTTTTGGGGCCTTCTACAGTAATTTTAGCTGTTCCTTTGTATAAACAGATAAAACTATTAAAGAAACATGCGCCTTCTATATTAATAGGTATTTTATTTGGATCAATTATAGGAATATTTTCAGTAATAGGAATTTCTTATATTTTAGGTCTTAACTCTCAGCTTATTAAATCTTTATTACCTAAATCAGTTACAACACCGATAGGCATAGAAATTTCTAATCAGTTAGAAGGAATTGTACCAATTACAGTTTTATCAATTATAATTTCAGGAATAATAGGTGCTGTCATCGGTCCATCTTTATGTAAATTATTCAAAATTACAGATAGTGTTGCTATAGGAGTTGCACTAGGAACTGCTTCTCATGCTGTTGGTACTTCTAAAGCTCTAGAAATGGGTGAAACTGAAGGCGCTATGAGCGGACTTTCTATTGGAATTGCAGGACTTATGACAGTTTTCATTGCGCCCTTAACCTATACTCTTGCTCAATACATATCAACATTGCTAAACCTTTAAAAGCTTGCATTATTACTGCAAGCTTTTTTAACGTATAGGAAATTCAAAACTTTTTTTGAAAGTGAGTGCTGATTATTACTGGCTTTCTGATATGCAAGCTTTCCAATACGTTAAAAAATAATTGTAGACCGCAAAAGAACCGAAAAGAAAAATAATTCATTATAAAAATATAAATTTATCTCATTGTGAGTTTATTCTTAATTACCCTTATGATGATATATATTCTTTTAATTTCTTCTTACTTCTAAGAATTTTATTACTTATGTTCCCTGGAGTTGTCATCATTGATTTTGCAATGTCTTTTATACTATCTCTAAAGTAAAATCTTCTTATAAATATACTTTTATCCGTATCACTAAGAGGAGAGATTAAATCTAAAAACTTTTCTTTATCACTTAAAATATCATTTTCTTCGAAACCTAATAATTCCTCATCAATACTCAAATCATTAACTCTCTTATTATTCTTTCTAATATAATCAATAGTAGTAAACTTAGCAACTGAAATAATGTAATTAACTAGCTTTCTTTGTGTATAATCATAGTAACTCATACTATTCCATTAGTTAAATAGTATATCATTCATAATAAACCCTGCCCCATCCTAATCACTTATATTCTTGCTCCTATTCACTAGATATTCTCTATCTTCATCATATCTATAAGTAGCAATTAATAAACTAAAAACCTTTTTTCCCTTCATTATTATTACATATCTATCAAGAAACTTCTGCTGAAATTTTATTGCTAAAAAGAATAGAAATAATATTAAGCAAAAGTAATCCTTCTGAAGCTATTACACCTTTAGTCCACCTGCTAAATCTTATTTTGGATGGATCTTTTCTATTAAATACAACTCTTTTTGTTGTAAACTTCATTCCTATGATGTCTTCATTATTAATCCATCCTAGTGTTGTGGCTCTCATAAAACTACTTACTGTTATATCTTCTAGAGATTCTATAT
>CAKVFO010000062.1 GCA_934746785.1 uncultured Clostridium sp.
TATTCACCACATTCTTTTGTATCTGGTACTTGTAAAGAAGTCCCATCCACAGCTAAAATATTAAATCCATTCCAAGTATCTAAATTTTTATTTAAGCTATAATATCTATTAACAAAAAGTCTACATAACTCTGCAAATGCCTCTGGTGATATATTTTGCCTTGCTTTAGAAAATGCTTGCTTTGTTATTGATGAAAAATTTAAATATTTATGATCTTCAATAAAATTATTAATTTCAGAAGATATAGATTTACGTAATACGGAAGAAATAAAGAAGACTGCGTTATGAAATGATAATTTTCTATTTCTTGAAAATGAATTACCTAAACTGTAAGCTTCTTTAAATTCACTTGAAGTAATTAAGTTGTTTGTATCTTTCAAAATTACAGATAACAATGTCGAATTTTTCATAATATTGAACCTCACTATAAATTTATTTATCTATAGTGATGCTGCAAATTTTTTCCCTATTGTCAAGCTTTTTTTTATTTTTTATTTTTTTCTTAAGTTGACGACATTGACCGTTCGGTATACGGCGGTTCATTAGAATTAATTTACTACTTGATAAATATTAGATAGGCTCATTAAACCAATACTTTTAAAGTATTTATTGTCTAATGTAGTTTCTAGAATTGGACTACTGGATATCCTCCAGTAGCCTTTCCTTGTATTTGCATATTCCCATGCTTTATATTTGGGAACTCCAAGTTTTACAAGATTTTTGAATTTTGTTTTTATTCTTTTTCATTGTTTCCATATACATGCCCGTAATCTTTTTCTAATCCATTTGTCTAATTTCACTAGCTTTCGCTTAGCGTTGGCTATTCCAAAGTAATTTATCCATCCTTTAATAGAGTCATTTAATTTAAGTAATCTTAAATCAATAGATATTCCTCTATTTCTGTTTGTTATGAATCTTACCTTTTCTTTAAATCTTTTAATTGAGTTCTCATGTATTCGTATTTTAGCTCCGCCCTTAACGAAATAGAATGAGAATCCTAGGAACTTTCTTTTACTTGCAATATCAACTGTACTTTTATCTCTGTTAACTTTTAATTTTAGTTCACCTTCAATAATTCTTGTTATAGAATTCATTACTCTCAGTCCTGCTCTTTTACTTTTTACATATATATTACAATCATCAGCATATCTACAGAATCTATGTCATCTTTTCTCAAATTCCTTATCCATATCATCTAGCATTATGTTTGCTAGTAATGGACTAAGTGGTCCACCTTGTGGTGTTCCTTCTTCACTTGATACTTTAATTCCATTTATTAATACTCCACTTTCTAGATATTTTCTTATAAGTTTTGATAGTCTTTTGTCCTTTATTTCCTTTTCAAGTTTTCCCATCAAAATGTCATGGTTAACTTTATCAAAGAACTTTTCTAAGTCCATATCAACAACAAACTTATAGCCTTGATTTATATAAATTTCTGATTGTTTAATAACATCTTTTGCGCCTCTATTAGTTCTAAATCCGAAGCTACTTTCCGAGAAAGTAGGCTCGTATATTTCACTAAGTACTTGTACAATTGGCTGTTGAATCATTCTATCTTGTACTGTTGGTATCCCTATTATCCTTATTCCACCATCTGGTTTTGAAATTTCAACTCTCCTTACTGGAGATGGATTATATTTTCCTTCTAGTAGTTTAGCTTTAACTGTTGTCCATGTCCTTTTGAAATGCTCACGAGGGACACCCTTGTCTTAAGCTATACGGTTGGCACTATCAGCCCCCGCTACGGACTTTCACCGATTATTGTATGCCATGCTGGGCGCACAATAAAAGTAGTTAACCAAAATATGATTAACTACTTAAAATCAAATTATTTATTTAATACTTTATTCATGAAAGTTTCTATAGATTCTTTCCAGTTTCTCATCTCATCACCAACAGTACATTTTAACATCATATTATCTAATGATGAATACTCTGGTCTCTTAGCTGAGTCTGGATACATAGCCGCATATTCTTCAGAAGTACAAGGTACTACTTTACAATCTTCTCCTGTCATTTCAACAATTTTGCTTGCAAAATCATACCATGAACATTCTCCATCCCCTGTACAATGATATACTCCATATTCTTCAGTATTTAATAACTTAAGTATATGATATGCTAAATCATTTGCATTAGTTGGATTGCCTCTCTGATCATTAACAACTGTTATTTTATCATTAGCTTTTGCTAATCTCATCATTGTATATACAAAATTCTTTCCAACATATCCATATAACCATGCTGTTCTTACTATATAATACTTAGAGCAAAATTCCCTTACATATTCTTCACCTAAAAGCTTAGTTTTACCATATGTACTTACCGGATTTGTTTGATCAAATTCTTTTAATGGAACAGTTCCTACTCCTGGGAATACATAATCAGTAGATACATGAACCAATTTTGCTCCAATAATTTCTGCTGCAATAGCTAAATTTCTAGCACCTAATGAATTAACTTTAAAAGCTGCATCTTGATTAGATTCACATCCATCAACATTGGTAAAAGCTGCACAGTTAATTATAGCATCTGGTTTTTCTTTAAGCATCATTTCTTTCACTTGTTCTAAGTTAGTAATATCTAATTCATCCGCATCAGTATAAATTACTTCTACTGCTGAATTGTCTATTGGACATTTACCAATTTCAGCTTTTCCAGTTGTTAAAATTGACTTTAATTCGTTTCCTAACTGTCCGTTACCACCTGTAACTAATATTTTCATAACAACGCCACCTTATCTTCTCTTACCTTCTAATTCTTCTACGATATCAACTAAATACTTTCCATATCCAGTCTTAAGTAAAGGTTGTGCTAATTCAATAACCTTTTCTGAATTTATCCAACCTTGTCTATAAGCTATTTCTTCTAAACATGCTATATATGTTCCTTGAGTATTTTGAACCGCTTCAACAAAGTTAGATGCTTGAAGCATTGATGCATGAGTTCCTGTGTCAAGCCATGCCATACCTCTTCCTAAAAGTTGAACTTTTAATGAACCTTCATTCATATATAGTTTATTTAAATCTGTTATTTCTAATTCTCCTCTTGCTGATGGCTTTAAGCTCTTTGCCTTTTCAACAACAGCATTATCATAGAAATATAATCCTGGTACTGCATATTTTGATTTTGGATTTTCAGGTTTTTCTTCTAATGAAATAACCTTTCCACTTTCATCAAACTCAACAACTCCAAAAGCTTTAGGATTTTGAACATAATATCCAAATACATATGCACCTTCATTAAGTTCTGATGCTCTCTTTAATGTCTGAGAGAAGCTTTGTCCATAGAAGATATTATCCCCTAAAATCATTGCTACAGAATCATTTCCTATGAATTCTTCTCCTATTATAAACGCTTCTGCTAACCCGTTTGGTTGTTCTTGTACTGCATATTCTATATTTAATCCTAATTCACTACCATCTTTAAATAATTCTTTAAAATTAACTATATCTCTTGGTGTAGATATAATTAATATATCTCTAATGCCTGCTAACATTAATACTGACATTGGATAATAAATCATTGGTTTATCATATATAGGAACCATTTGCTTTGACATTGCTTTTGTCACAGGATATAATCTAGTTCCAGATCCTCCTGCTAATATAATACCTTTCAAAATGTCACCCTCTTTTTTCTTTTATTGAATATTAAAATTATATCATAAATAATGTGCTAATTCTATTTTAGCTTATCATTAATCTACTTTTATCCAATATATTCATATATATATATATTGTCTATTGTATTATGATATAACTCTTGAAAAACTCTACTTTTATTATTAAATTCTTCAAGTGATTTATGACTTAACAAATACTTTATTCCAGTTTCATCTAAATCGTCAATATTTAAATCTACCTTTACTATATCAGCCTGTATTAGTTCAAATTTAGTATTTTCTGAAGTTATATTAACCATAACATGTGCATATCTATTATACACATCCTCATATTCATCATTTTTATCTAACTTTTCCCACATATTTAAATCTGGATAATATTGAACTCCATTAAATGATTTAACTCCATTAGCATATAATAAATTTCCGCCTATAATATCATCTAAAGCTACCCATTTTCCAGGAGCTTCACTATTAATATTTACTACTGCTTTACTTACCTCTTTTTCAAATATAGGTGCTAAAGTTCTTGCTATAGGATTAACAGTAAATCCACCAATTAATGCAAAGATGCTTCCAAAAATCATAAGTTGATTTCCATATCCTCTTAATGCAAGATAAGATATAACTACAAATATCATAATTGCAGCTATCACACCACTCTTAAACATATAAGCCTGAACTTCTGTATGATACTGAGGTACAAACATAAATAATATAACTGCAACTGCTATTAGTACTGAAACTATTTTGTTTACTGATTTACCTTCAAGCAAATCAGGTACAAGCATCAAGAATAGATATGTACTTGTAAGTCCTAATACAATTGCCATTCTTCCTGCTGGAACAAATGAAAATAACATAACCTTTGCAAGTGTAACTGGATATCCGATAATCATATATGATAGCATAATAAGAATGTAAACAAATAATGATATCTTTAAGCCATTGTTATCCTTCGTTCTATCTCTAAAAAAGAACATTATTAAAGTTAATGGTAATAAACTTATAAAACCACTTAATTCGGATGAATTCGAAAATGTCACATTTCTAAATGGCATAAGCCAGTTAAACACATAACTTGAAAGTAATTTAAAATCAAAGTTACCCCCTGCTTCTACCCTCTGTCCTGGATAAACTGTACTCATCATTATACTTATTGAATCTTTTGCTGTATATAGGAAATATCCTGCTGTCATTAAAATTATAAATAGTGATGTTCCAATCAGTAAAATATCTCTTAACTTTATTTTATCTTTATTCTTAATTAAGAAATATATACTAAATATAACTGCTAAATATCCTAAAGTTACCTGAGTTGCTGGATATAACGATAACACAAAGCCACTTCCTGCACATATAAATAAAAGTAGATTCATGAGTTTAAATTTCAGTTCATCATTTTTAAGATAATTATAAACTGCTACTATTATTCCTTGTACAAATATAACTAAATCTAATACAAAAGTACTAAACCACCATTGACATGCTGGAGCATAAGTAATTAAAAAAGCTCCAAGTAAAGCTATTTTTTTATTTTTCTTTGTTAATATAAGTGCCATTTCATATGAAAGCATGAATAAACTTATAATTTTAAAGTTCCAATACCATGAAAATGCTCTTTCTTTATCTAAAAATAAAAAACCCCAGGAAAATGGCTTTCCAATAATAGTTATATCTTTCACAGGAGAATATGAAGCAAGCACCATGTCCTGTCCTTCTGATCTTATATTTTCATTTATTCTTCCAAGCTTATCATCCCTCGTAAGTTGAGATAAGTATAAAGGTGTCTGAACTAACCATTCATCTGATCTTATATCCCTTGGAGCTCCCATGTATGTTGTCTTAATTTGATTTTCACCATAATCTCTATAATAATTATCCCACATCCCTATAGAGGAACCATGAAACTTAAAAGCAACTAAAAAAACGAATACACTCAATGCAATTACATACCTATAATTATGTAATAACTCTAAAAACTTTGATTTTTTTTCTACTAAAAAATAAAAAATCGAATAAACTATTAAAACTAAAATATAGGCTAAAATCCCTTTTGAAGATCCTTTTTCAATACAATATACTGCTAATAATAGAACTAATAATGGTCCTAAAAATAATGCTAATTTTTTTAACTTTTCTCCCATTCTTCCTCCTTATTTATTTCTAATCCAATAATTTTTATTTGAAGTATATTTTAAAACTTTCTCTTTAGATAATTTTTCATATCTATTTCCAAGCTTATTAGCAATAAACCTTACTCCAAAATTAGGTAGTATATCTAATACTGCTTTGAAATTCTTTTCTTTTAAAGCTTCTACTAAAACAAACTTAACTAAATCTATAGCACCACTGTTTGCACCACTTTCCTTTATATAAGAATGTTGTTTTAAAAATACACCTTGATCAAAGTATCTTTTAAATAGTGATTTATAACTATATTTATGTGAATGAATCACTCTTGAATCTGAACAATACTTAATCTTATACCCATTTTGAACCATCTTGTAAGCTATGTACATATCCTCATTAGTTAATAAATCTTTATTATCATAACCCTTTAATTTAACAAAAACTTCTTTTCTTATTGCAGATGCTGCATCTGAATAAAAATATGACATAATGCCAAGTTCCTCAACTTTATCTAAGCAAGCGATTCTATCTTCATCAGGATAATTTTTCATTCTTGTATATCGTTCTATAGTTTTATTAGTACAAATTTGCTTTGAAAAAGCGGCATCACATATACCGCTTTTTATATCTTTTATCAAATTATATAGCCAAGTTTTATCTTCAATAATTATATCTTGTGTAATAAAAACTATAATATCTCCATTTGCTTCATAAGCTGCTTTTTCTCTAGTATAACTATGTGAAAATTCATCTGCTTTTACAATATCATAGGAAGCTCCAATCTCATCTAATAATTCTTTACTTCCATCATTAGTTTCTGTTAGTATATATTTTATATCTACAATATCATTTATTTCTTGAGTTAATAGACTTTCATTCATATTCTTAATATATTTTTTTCCATTATATAAAGGACATATTATTGATATACTCATCAAATCACTCCAAGCTATTTATTTACTTCATTTTTTTCTCTTAATGAAAAATCTTCTCTTAACAATGTAAGATTTTCATTATAATAAGGATCTCTAAGCCATAATCCCCATTTTGATTCGAATCTTGCTATTTCACCGTTGAATCTCTTAATCTTCTCAGGTGAATCTTCTGCACCTCTTGATTTAGATTCATAGTGATATAATTCTACATAAGGAGTAAATATAACTAAATATCCTTTTTCTCTAACTTTCATACAGAAATCAACATCATTAAATGCAACTTTAAATTCTTCATCTAATCCATTTACTTCATTAAATACATCTTTTCTAACCATTAAACAAGCTGCTGTTACTGCACTTAGATTTTGAGTTATTTTAAGTCTTCCCACAAATCCCATCTCATCTCTATGGAAATATTTATGTGAATGACCCGCTACACTTCCTATACCTAGTATAACCCCCGCATGTTGAACTGTTTCATCTGGATAGTATAATTTAGCTCCTACTATTCCGACTTGCTTTCTTTGAGCATGCATTAACATTTCTTCAATCCACTTACGTGATATTATTTCAACATCATTATTTAAAAGAATTATGTATTCTCCATCTGCTTCTTTAACTCCAAAGTTATTAATTGCAGAATAATTAAATTCATCTTTCCAAGTTAATACTCTTACATTGTCTCTTTTTGAAATTTGTTTATAGTACTCAAAAGTCTTACTATCAGTACTGTTATTTTCAACTATAATTATTTCATAATTTTCATAAGTAGTTTTCCTAAAAATAGAGTTTAAACATTTTTTTAGTGTTGGTACTTCATCTTTATTAGGTATTACAATAGATACCTTCGGATTTCCTTTTATCTTATATTCAACTTTATATGATCCTAAATACTTTCCATCCTTAACAGTTCCTTCTTCACCAATTCTATTTAAATGTGCCTTAAGGGCACCTTTTGCTGCATCCATACAATAAGTTTTTGCACCTATTCCACTTGCTGTTGAATTTTTATGAACTCTCCAGTGATATAATATCTTTGATATATGATGTATTTTTTCTGCCTTTTCTGTTAATCTTAAGAATAAATCATAATCTTGACTTCCATCATACTCACTATTAAAATTTCCAACCTTATCTAATAACTCTTTTGAAAATACAGTAAAATGTGTTATATAGTTATAACTTGTTAACGTATCCGGTGACCAGTCTGGCTTAAAGTTAGGATCAAAGTATTCACTTTCTTTTTCATCTGTTTTATCTTCATCAGAATATACAAAATCAATACTTCTATCTTTATTTAATGCAGACACTACTTCATATAAAGCATTTGGTGTTAATAAATCATCATGATCAAATAATCCAATATATTCACCTGTAGCTAATTCTAAGGCTTCATTAGTATTACCTGATATCATATAATTTTCTTCTAGATACTTAACCTTTATATTTTCATACTTTCCTTCATATTCTCTTAATGTTTTTATTGTTTCTTCCTTTGAACTTGCACCATCTGCTATACATAATTCCCAATTTGAATATGTTTGATTAATTACAGATTCAATCATATCAACTAAGAAACTTTCCTTTGTATTATAAGTTGGTACTACAATACTTATTTTAGGTTCATAATCAAACTTATGACTTCTTTGTTCTAAAAGTTCTTGTTCCTTAGGACAATTATCTCTATACCATCCATCATAGCTGATACCTGGTGATAACGCACTCATTCTAAGTTTTCCTTTTATCTTATAGAAAGTTTCTGAAAATCCATAATATTGAATATGTTTTATGACTTTTATTATATTGTACGGATTAAACAGATGAATAATAGTTCTGATTCTTCCAAATCTTCTTGAACGATGTCTCTCGAACTTTTTGTAACTTGTTTTATAAACTATTTCTTCATTTGCAATTTTAAATACAATTGAAAATTTCTTTTTTGTTTGTGGCATTGTAATTTTAAACCCAGAATGTAAGGCTTCTTTTTGATTATCAAATTTCTCACATATATCTAATCTGTCTACCACTTCTATTTTGTATTCTGGAACACCTACTACTGTTACTTCAACATTTGGTTCACCATCAGCATAAGACCATCCACTAACTATTAACTCTTCATTTTCAAGCTCGATATTATCTATAAAATATCTTATCTTTTTCAAAAGTTGTCACCCTACCTTTTTTATTCTATTACATTCCACTCATGTTCAATGTAAAACTTACCTTCTGATATATATTTATTTTGAATTGTAAATCCTGCAACTGCCTGCTTATAATCTAACTGAACTATACTTTCATGAGTAAATATTCCAACATCAACAGTATATACTCCTCCAAGTAAATTCATCTTTGGTATCTTATATACTACCTTGTGTCTACCAAATGTATTAGGAACTTCAGCTTTATCTAAGAAAGTATTTGGTCCAAATATGTATTCTCTATTAGGTGTATATAATGCTACTCCTAATAAAAATCCATCTATTTCTTCTTTATAAATATCATAAGTAACTTCTACTTCTAATTCTTCAAAAGTTTTCATTTTATCTTTTGATACCTTTACTTCTGCAATTGATGCTAATACATCCTCATTAACTGGAACTCTAAATTCTTTTAATCCTTGTTCATTAGCATCTCCTGACTCCTTATTTTTAAGCCTTACATCAGCTTGGTTGTCTATTGTTCCATATTTCATAAAATCTTCATAAATATCTACTATCTCACTTGATTCTCCCATATTTTTGACTTTTCCATCTTTAAGCCAGATAGCTTTATTACAAAATCTTTTTACCTGTTCAGTTGCATGAGAAACAAAAAGTATTGTTGTTCCTGATTCTTTTAAGTCCTTCATTTTATTGATACATTTTATTTGAAATCTTGTATCTCCAACTGCTAATGCTTCATCTACAATTAAAATATCTGGATCAACATTTATTGCAACAGCAAAAGCTAGTCTTGCGAACATACCACTTGAATAAATTTTAACAGGCTGATCAATAAATTCACCAATATCAGCGAACTCTATTATTCCATCTATTCTCTCATTCATTTCTTCTTTTGTATATCCCATCATAGTACCATTCAGATAAATATTTTCTCTTCCTGTATACTCCATATTAAAACCAGCACCTAATTCTAATATAGCTGCTATTTTACCATTAACTTTTAATGTTCCTGATGTTGGAGTTAAAACCCCAGTAACCATCTTTAGTAATGTTGATTTTCCAGATCCATTCTTACCTAGAATACCGATAGCATCACCTTTTTCCACATTAAATGTTAAACCATCTAGAGCAACAAATTCCCTATGATAACACTTACTTCTTAAAGATAAAGTTTCTTTTAATCTATCAATTGGATCATCGTAAATATTATACTTTTTAACTAAATCCTTAATTTCTATCATTACTTCACTCATATACTTACCTCACTCTATATTACATCTGAAAAATGTGGTTTAAGTCTATTAAATATCTTTGTACCTATAAGTAGTAAAACAAGACAGAATGCCCAAAAGTATATTGTTTCATATGGTCTCTGCCATATAGCAATCTTATCTATAAATGAATCTCTATATCCTGTAACTATATAGTACATTGGATTTAATTTAAATAGTACTCTTAATCTTTCAGGTATCATTGTTAACTGCCATCCTATCGGAGTAGCCCAGAAACCAATATTTAATACTATTCCAATTATTTGACTTAAATCTCTAAAGAATAATACTACAGATGATGTGAATAAAGATACTGCATAAACTAATACTATCATTGCAAATGAATAATATATAAATTGTAAACAATATGCATCAGGATAGTACCTGTATATTGCTGCTATTATAGTTACAAATAATATGAAAAATGCATGAACAAACAAGCATGATATTATTTTTACTGATGGTAATATTTCAATCTTAAATACAACTTTCTTTACTAAATAACTATATTCTAAAAATACATTACTTGTACTTGGTAAAGCATCTTGAAAGAAAAACCAAGGTACTATACCTGCAATAAACCATAATGCATATGGTGTATCACCAACATTACCGCTTCTAAATCCTACTGAAAAGACAAACCAATAAACTGCAATTGTAATTAAAGGACTTATAAATCCCCATATTACTCCAAGATATGATGATGCGAACTTATTTTTAAAGTCATTTCTTGAAAGAGATCTTATTAATTTTGTGTTCTCAGCTGATAATTTTATAAGATTATATGCATTCTTTGATTCTCTAATAGCATTAGCTGCCATAAATGATAATATTAATGCTAATGCAGCTATAACTATATTTGTATAAGATGGTTTTACAGTAACTTCTGAAAGTATACTGCTAATTTCATTTAATGAAAAATAAGGGTCTGTACCTGTTGTCTTAACTAAAATTCTTGTATCTTTTATATCTAATTCTGATTCGCTTGTAGTTCCTAATAATTTTTCAAACTCACTTGAATTTACTTCATGTTTCTTACTTCTTGAAAATTTGAAATCACTTAATTCAAAGTTTGCTGGTGAATCTCCTAAATCTATTCTTACGTTCTTCGTATCTTTTGGAATATTAAATTTTAGTTTAGTCTTTTTTTCAGTATCAGAATAAATTTGTTTAACTGAATTTTCTTCTGTCCATTCCTTATCTCCATTAATATCATAATAAACTTGGCATTGTTCTACACTATCTGATTCTATATTAAAAGAAAATAAAACATTCTTCGGCCTATCATTATAATATTGAGTAAATAATCCAAAAAGTAAAACTGTAAATATTAGGGTTCCTACTGAAACAACTAACTTTTTCTTAGAACCTTTGTTCATTCTTTTTTCTTCCTTTCCTTAATATGCATTAGTATTAACAAACCCTTTAAAAAAGGTTAAGAATATTATTTTTATATCTAATGTCAGGCTCCAATTTTCTATATAATAGATATCACATTCAATTCTTTTTTCAATTGATGTGTCTCCTCGCCATCCATTAACTTGAGCCCATCCTGTAATTCCAGGTCTTACTTGATGTTTTACCATGTACTTAGGTATTTCGTCTTTAAATTTTTCTACATAATAAGGTCTTTCAGGTCTTGGACCAATAAGACTCATATCTCCCTTTAACACATTAAAGAATTGTGGCAATTCATCAATACTTGTTTTTCTTATGAATGTTCCTATTTTTGTTTTTCTTGGATCATCTTTAACTGTCCAATCCTTTTTCTCTTCATTAGGATCTTGAACTCTCATACTTCTAAACTTATACATTGTGAAAGGCTTTCTATTAAGACCTATTCTTTCCTGTTTAAATATTAGAGGTCCCTTTGATGTTGCCTTTACTAATATAGCTACAACTAACATTATTGGTGAAAAAATTATAATTGCTATTAATGATCCAATTATATCAATGGCTCTTTTTATAAACCTATTTAATATATTATCTAATGGAATATATCTCATATTTATTAATGGAATTCCACCTACCTCTTCCACATAAGGTTTAGCAGGAAGATACTTATAATATCCTGGTATTATCTGTGCTCTCACTCCTAATTTTTCACAAACTGCAATTATATTTTTTAATTTATCGTATTCTTTCATTTCCAAGGTAATAATTATTTCGTCAACATCTCTATTATTGCTTAGATATTCATCTAACTTGTCTAAACCGCCTAAATATTCAATACCTTCTGGTTTCATTTTTGAATCATCAAAAATTCCAAGGACATTATATCCCCAATGTTTATTTTCTTTTATTAATTTAAAAAATCTATCAGTACCCTCACTATAACCAACAAACACTGTATACTTGATATTTAGTCCCTTTTTTCTAGCCCTTCTCATAAAGGTTCTTATAATTATTCTCTCTATGCTAGTAAATAAAGTTGATACAACAAAAAATATTACAAGAACTGCTCTAGAATAGTCTATTTGTTTTGTTAAAAATAATAGTCCTGTAAAAACTAATATGCCTAATATATTAGCAGCAACAATATTGGCTATCTCATTGCTAATAAAAATAGTTCTTTCACTGTTATATAATCTTTTAAAGTTATATAACAAAATATAAATGGGAACCATAATTATTACTGGAACTAAGTACTCTTTAAACGATAATAATCCACCTTCTATATCCATAATTCCACTATGTATTCTAATGTACCATGTTAATAGAAAGGAAAGTACTATTACAACTGCATCTATAAATACTATGGCATTATTAATTAATTTTTGATTTTGTTTTATCATAGTCTACCCTCTCTTTAAAAGGTTTAATGTATTTTTAAATAATCTTTTTTCAATATCTATATAATTAAATAGGTTATTTTTTAACTTTATCCTATTTATTTTTTTCTTAGTTCTTAATCCCTCACATACACCTGCTATGTAATCTTTACCAAAACCTTTAATTGAAAAATAAATCCACTTTATAAGTATTCCCATAAAAATAAATATAAAGTTAAGTACAATTTGAGGTATAGGCATATTTTTATGAATTAAATATATGTTATTTCTTGATGCCAGATTAACTTTAAAAGAATTATGCCTGCTGCCACTTGTGGCACTTCCAATATGATATACTTTAGCCTTAGATGCATAATAATTTTTATACCCATATATTCTAGCTCTGTATGATATATCCATATCTTCTAGATATGCAAAAAAGTTTTCATCAAATAATCCTATTTCCTCTAAAATACTACTTCTATAAATAGCTGCACCTGCACAAGAAGAAAATACTTCTTTATCTTCTTCATAATCAGAGCTAGCTTTCCCATCACCGATTTTATTGCCCCAGCCTAATAAGGTATATTCATCTCCAGCATCATCAATTATGTCTCTCTCGACAAATCTAAGCATCTTGCTGCAGCATGAAAATATTTTTTCATCTTTTTGTATACATTTATATAGCTCTTCCAGCCATTTTTCATCAAGCTCTGTATCATTGTTTAATAATGCTATAAATTCACTAGTGCTCTTTTTAATCCCCTCATTTACAGCCTTACTAAACCCATAATTCTCATCTAAACAGATTAAAGTTACTTTTTCTTTAAATTCTTCTTTTATATATTCGATACTTCCATCTTTTGAAGCATTATCTACAATTATTATTTCTTCTGGTTTTAAAGACTGCTTCATTAAGCTCTTCATACAGGTCTCTAAATATTTTTTCCCGTTATAATTAGGAATTACTACTGAAACACCCATGTATAATTTTCTCCTATATTCTTACAAAATGTTATGGCTGTGAAAATATATAGTATATTCCACAGTCATAACATTTCTATAATTTACATATTATTTTTTTATTTATACATCTTTTCATAGTACTTTTGATAATCACCAGATGTAACATTGTTCATCCATTCTTTATTATCTAAGTACCATTTTATAGTCTTTTCTATACCTACTTCAAAAGTAGTTTCAGGATACCATCCTAAATCTGCTTTTATCTTATCTGGAGCTATACCATATCTTCTATCATGACCTTTTCTGTCTTCAACGTATTTAATTAAGTTTTCAGTAACTTCTTTATCTACATTTTCATTAATGTATGATATAACCTTTTTAACTATTTGAATATTAGTTCTTTCATTGTGTCCACCAACATTGTAAACTTCACCAAGAACACCTTGTCTAATAACCATATCTATAGCTTTGCAGTGGTCTTCAACAAATAACCAGTCTCTTACGTTTAATCCATCACCGTAAACTGGTAAATCTCTATGAGCTAAACAGTTGTTTATTAATAATGGTATTAACTTTTCTGGGAATTGGTAAGGACCATAGTTGTTTGAACATCTTGTTATGTTTATTGGCATTTTGAAAGTATCTCCATATGCCTTAACCATAAAGTCAGATGATGCCTTACTTGCTGAATATGGACTATGTGGATCTAATGGAGTAGTTTCCATGAAGTATCCTGTATCTCCTAATGAACCATAAACTTCATCAGTTGAAACTTGAAGGTACTTAACTCCTTCTTTCCATCCATTTTCTTCTGTATACCATGCATCTTTAGCACAGTTTAAAAGATTAACAGTTCCCATTACATTTGTCTTTGCAAATATTTCTGGTTCTCTTATACTTCTATCAACATGTGATTCAGCAGCAAAGTTTACTACATAATCAAAGTTATGTTCTTCAAATAACTTTGTAACTAAATCATGATCACAAATGTTCCCTTGAACAAATACATGATTAGGATTATTTTCTACTTCCTTTAAGTTTTCTAAGTTACCTGCATAAGTTAATGCATCAAGATTAACTATCTTTACATCATTATATTTATTTAACATGTATAAAACAAAGTTTGAGCCTATAAAGCCAGCTCCGCCTGTTACTAAGTATGTTTTCATAAAATTAAAACTCTCCTTTATTTATATTCAAATGGAACATCTAAGTCCTTTAAACCTTTGTGATTTTTATCTTTTTCAGATAATAATATTTCTTCTATTCCTTCTAATGGCCATTCTATTCCTATATCTGGATCATTCCACATAACTCCTCCATCATGTTCTGGATCATAAAAATCTGTACATTTATAATTGAATACAGCTTTATCTGATAATACTAAAAATCCATGTGCAAATCCTTCTGGAATGTAAAATTGTCTTTTATTCTCATCATTAAGAATGACACCTTCCCATTGACCATATGTTGGAGAACCTTTTCTTAAGTCTACTGCAACATCAAACACTTCTCCTTCAGTTACTCTTACTAATTTACCTTGAGTATGTTGAGTTTGGAAATGAAGTCCTCTTAAAACACCTTTGCTTGATTTTGATTCATTATCTTGAACAAATGTCATTGTAAGTCCTGCTTCATCAAATTGTTCCTTATTATAAGTCTCCATAAAATATCCTCTATTATCACCAAATACTTTAGGTTCTATAATATACACATCTTTAATCTTTGTTTCTATAAAATTAAAGTTTCCCATTACTTCGCTCTCCTTACTTCTAATACATAATTAACTTACATATTTATATAATTTTTCATTCTTATTAATATTATTATTATTATTATTTATTGTCAAATCTGTCTAGTAAATATCATCTTTTTACAATACTAATGTTATTTCAAAATTTAACACTAACATCCACCTTTTATATTATATCTCATATGGAATATAATACAATTTTTTATTATTACGTTTTTCTAACTTTTCTTATTCTATGAGATAAATAATAAACTATATAATATATTGCCATTCCTATTATCCCACCTATAAAGTCTATCAATACATCTTTTACACTAGATCCTCTTCCTATAACAAATATTTGATGATATTCATCTAGCACAGCATAAAATAATGTAATAAATAATACGTATATTATAGGATTTCTGCCTTTAATTCCATAGGTAAAGAAAGCATTACATAATAACATTGATAGTATCAAGAATTCCATAACATGTGCTGATTTTCTCAGTACCTTATTTAAAGAAACTCTATCTTTATTAGCCAGACTATTAATCACCTTATTAGGTGATGAATACACTTTAATATCATTATTATTTTCTATCTGTATCTGTTCCGATATTGTAATTAACTTATCTGTAATTTTATAAGTAAATCCATTTGAACTTGTTCCATCTTGACTTGAATTATAATATATTAATACCATCCATAAAACACATAATATAATACTAAAAAACTTCTTCATTCTCCCCAATACCTCTCTTAAATTAAATTGCCTCTCTATATGGTATAATAATGTATAATTATTTTACAATAAAATAATTATAACATTAAAGGAGGTAAAAAGTATGAAATATAAATTAATTTGTACTGATATGGATGGTACTCTGCTTAATGATAAGCATGATATAAGTGAAGAAAATAAATCAGCTTTAATTGAAGCACATAACAAAGGCATAACTATTGCTATAACTACTGGTAGATTATTCACTTCTGCTAGAGCTTATTCAGATTTAATAGGATTTGATGTTCCTATTATTGCTGCTAATGGTGCTTATATAAGAAATTCTGATAATGATAGCTGTATATTTAATTGTGCTTTCTCTTATGATGAATTATTGCTCATATATAATACATTAAACAAAAATAATTTACCTTCAATTTTTTATACACATGATACAGCTATTTCTGAAAAGCCCTTAGATAATAATCATCCATATGTAATCCATAATAAAATGATGCCTAATTATAAGATAAATTTTTGTATAAAAAAAGATATAAAAGAATTACTACATAAATATAGCACTGAAATTTCTAAAGTTATCTGTATAGAAAATAACGCTGAAAACTATGATATTCTGCTTAAAGTAAAAGAAGAGCTTAAATCTACAAATCTATTTGAAGTTGTAAGTTCTAATTCTAATAATTTTGAAGTTATGAAAAAAGGAATTTCAAAAGGAAATGCCGTTAAAGAATTAGCTAAGTCTTTAAATATAGATAGAAGTGAAATTATATGTTTCGGTGATAATGAAAATGATCTCTCTATGATTAAATTTGCAGGCTTAGGTGTTGCTATGGGAAATGCCTGTCAGCTTTTAAAAGATAATGCCGATTATATAACTGATACAAATATCAATTCAGGTGTTGCTAAAGCATTAAAAAAATGGTGTTTTGAAGATTAAATCTTCAAACACCATTTTTTATTAATCCCCATAAATAAAATTATGAAGTCCATTTAAATTAGCTTCTTTATTCCAATCTAAATGATATCCACCCTTCATACTATCAGCCCATGTTCCATCCATAGGAATTCTAAATTCCTTTAAGCTGCCATTTCCCGCCTGCATTAAATATTTAGCTAAGTCCAAACATTCTAACTTTGATAAATTAGTTTCAACATTAGATGATAATTCTGATACAAGAGATGGATAGTCACTTATCGGCTGTGACTTTAACTTCTTTAAAATATCGAACATTATAACTCTTTGTCTTTCTGTTCTTTTAAAGTCATTATCAATACGTCTAATTCTAGCATAAGCTGCTGTTTGTGCTCCATCAAGAGTAACATTCCCTGACTTACTTAAACTTTCATAACCAAGCTTATAATTTATTTCTTTTCTTTCAGCTTCTGTAATATTAGCTGAATATCCTCCTAACCTATCTACAATCTTTGTAAATCCTTCAAAGTCTACCTTTGCATATTTTTGAATGTCAAGATTAAACATTTTATTTATTGTAGCTACAGATAGTTTAACTCCGCCATAATGATAGGCATAATTTATTTTTGGTAGTTTTCCTTCTCCAAGGTCAGCATATGTATCTCTCATAATTGATGTGAGTTTTGCTGATTTATTATTTTCATCAATTGATAATATCATTATTGCATCTGATGCATTTTCATCTTTGTCTACCCCTAATAAAAGGATATTTTTTATTTTCTTTTCTTTACTTTGCTGAACTGCTTCGGGAGATACGTTTAATTCTTCTTCTGTTGCATCTAAATCTACAGTTGTAGCATTATTTATTTTACTATATAATGCAATTCCCGCCACTGATATCACAGTAACAACTATTAATATCCCTACTATTACTCCCATGATCTTTTTCTTCATTGTATACAACACCACCTTATCTTTTATATTTTACTACAAGTTTATATT
Organism: uncultured Clostridium sp.; assembly: GCA_934746785.1. Taxonomy (GTDB): domain Bacteria; phylum Bacillota; class Clostridia; order Clostridiales; family Clostridiaceae; genus Clostridium. Next base: position 18,259 of record CAKVFO010000062.1, read on the forward strand.
AAATGAACAGTATAATAAAGTCCTCGCTCTCAAAAAAAGTTTTTAATTTCCTCGTATTTGAAATACTAAATAGTGTAGACGAATATTTTTATATTTTCTACGGAAACCTAACTAGTGAAAATT
>CAKVFO010000063.1 GCA_934746785.1 uncultured Clostridium sp.
TACAGCAACGGCAATGTTTTCAGTATTAGCATAGGGATTCCAGTTTGCTTTTATATTAACCCAAGCATACAAAGAGGGTATAAAAAATAAACCAATCATTACAACAATAGCAGCAGGATTTCTTATTATATTTTTTAAATCTCTTCTTAAAATTCTAAATATATTTTTCATATTTACCTCCATAGAGCTATTCAGCTAGTTCTGATTCTTCAAATTTTTTATGAAATTTAGATATTTTTTCAGATACCTTATCTTTAAAGAATAATCCAAATAGCAATGATATAAAACCAAATAATATAAGGATTGCAAAATCCAAAGTTACTTGAGAAACTAGCACACCAGCAATTGATTCTCTTACACCACTTAAAGCATAAGTGAATGGGAAAAATGGCTGCAATATTTTAAAAATAAGAGGGGCTACCTGTATAGGATAAGCACCACCAGAACCAGCTAATTGTAAAACAAGAAGTATTACATTTAAGGCTTTTCCAATATCACCAAATAGCGAAACATTAGTATAGATGATTATACTGAACGTTAAAGATGAAATAGCTCCAAATAGTATAAATAAAATTAAATTTGAAATTTGAACTCCTAAGATAAGCTTATTACCTAGCATAATTATAGTTCCTTGAATAGTTGATAATATTGCAAATAATAAGAGTTTTCCTAAGTACTTTTCTTTATAAGTAAAATTCTCACTTCCTTCAACTCCTTTTATGTCAGTAGAAAAAATAGAAGTAAGAATTATTGCACCAACCCACATTGCTAAAACTGAATAAATAGGAGCCATTCCAGAGCCATAATTATCTACTTTATAAATAGGCTCACTAGATATATCAAATGGGTTAGAGATATAATCAGCCATTAATGAAGAATCGCTTTGAAGAACTGAAATTATCTTGTTTAAGTCATCATCATTAATCTTTTGTAGATTTTCACTTAAATAGGATATAGAATCACGAAAATATACAAGCTTTTCTTTTAAGTTACTTGAAATTGTTTCAGTAAGTTCAGTTCCTTTTGAAATTGTTTCTAGAGTAGAGCTAATATCAGTTGTCATACCTTTAGTTCTATCTATAATGTTATTAGTGGTATTGATTTGATCTATATAATTGTTACAAGTATTAGCTACATTAGCTCTAACAGAATTATTATATATACTTAATGATTCATCTATTTTAGCATTTATATCTGAATTAATTGAGTTAATTTGACTTAATGTACTATTATTAATATCATTAGATGATTGATAGTAATTAATTAATTGTTCAATGTTGTTAGATTGTTCATCTAAAAGTGTATTTAAGCTTTTAAGTTTTGCAGCAAGATTAGCAATTTCAGCATTAGGAATAGGAGCATTATTATTTATAGAAGATAAAAATTCTGATAAAGAATTACAAACTTCAGAAGTAGTTTTTATCTGTTCTTGTAATGATTCTAAATCTTTATATAATTCATCAGTACCTGTTGGTAACTTTGATAAAAGTATATTAGTAAAATTTTTATTAGAGTTTAAAATATTCATATTTGAATCAAGGTTTTTTAAAGCTATATCAATAGTAGATTTAGTGTTTTCTGCAAGTTTAGTAGAATCATTGTTACTATCCTGTATATTATTAAGACTGTCACTAACCATTGGTAAAGTAGCATTTAATTCACTTAAATATGTATTTAAGATATTAGAATTAGTATTAGTATAATCTAAGGAATCTAATATTAAATCCATATTATTATTTACTTTAATAAGTAAGTTTTTTAATGATATAATTTTATCTTTATTTTCATTTAATTTATTTGACATATCTTTAAGAGAAGAAAAAACTGTCTCATTAACAGTAGTTAAAAAATTACTTTTAATTTCCTTTATAAGGGTTTCCTGAGCAACAGTAGTTATTTTATTAGCAACAGGATTTTCTTTTGTATCAACTTTATAGATAATAGTTGGTTTTTCAGGATTTTCACTAATTAAGGAAGTTAATTTTTCAGAAAAGTCTTCAGGGATTTCTATTGAAGCATAGTATGTACTATCTATTACTCCTAGTTCAGCTTCCTTACTTGTTGTAAATTTCCATCCTATAGAATCATTTTCTTTTAAGTTTTCAATTACTTCATCACCAATATTCATATATTTATCATTAAGTTCTGTACCAATATCATTATTAACAACAGCTATTGGAATAGTGCTGGTATTTGAATATGGGTCCCATGAAGCAGCAATATTTACCCAAGCATATAATGAAGGTAAAATAGCAACTCCTAGAGTTATAATCAGGGGTATTGGATTTTTAAAAATAACTCTGATATCTCGTTTAAATATAGTAATAATATTCCTCATTTTTTTATATCCTTTCTTTTTACATGTAGTGCTATATATTGAAACAAGTGTGTATTAATTATATATCTACCAATAAGGTAAGGCAAGTTTGACTGTAATACATCTAATAAAGTATAATTATAAGAAATTTTATAATTATTTAATAAATAGCGGAGATGAATATAAATAATGAAAGTTACAATAAATGATGTGGCACGTGAGGCGGGTGTCTCGAAATCTACAGTTTCTAGAGTAATTTCAAATAATGAACGTATAAGTAAAGAAACGAAAGATAAAGTTAATGAAGTAATTAAACGTTTAGGATATAAACCTAATTTAATAGCAAGAAATCTTGCAAAAAGTAAAACTAGAACATTAGGTGTTGTACTTCCAACTGAAGCAACTGATTATTTCTCGAATCCTATTTATACTCAAATTATGCAAGGAATAAGTACATTTGCACAGGAAAATAATTATTATATTATGTATGCTTTTTGTAAGGAAAAGAGTGAAGAGGAAAATATAAGAGACTTTAGTTCTACAGGCGTTGTAGATGGAATTATAATGTTAAAGTCAGAGGAAAATGATAAGACTATAAAGTACTTGAAAAAAATAAAATTTCCTTTTGTAGTAATAGGGAGACCTAGTGAAGAAAACTCAGTTTTATGGGTGGATAATGATAATGTTAAGTCAACATATGAATTAACAAATGAATTATTTGAAAAGAATTTTAAAAAGATAGCTTTCATAAGTGCAAAAGAAAATTGGATAGTATCTAAAGATAGATTGAAAGGATATAAAGAAGCCTTAGAAAAACATTTCATTAAATATGATGCCAACTTAATTTATCAGGGAGATTCATTTACTGAAGGAGTAGGATATGAAGGAATGAAGTGTATATTAGAAAAAGAAAATCCTCAAGTAATTATAACGACAGATGATTTGCTTGCATTAGGTGTTAATAGATATTTAAAAGAAGTTAATATTAATAATAAGATTATTATAGGTTACAATAATACTGTTTTGGCAGCATATCAACAGCCAGCGTTAAGTTCTGTTGAGATTTATGGTGAAAAGCTTGGATATGAAGCTTCTAAAATATTGATAAATTCGATAGAAGGTAATGATAATACAGATAACTATGAGATTATAGAAACAAGGCTTGTTAAAAGAGGATTATATTTATAAAAAAAATGTGAAAGCGGTTGCATAAAACGTTTTCTTATGTTAATCTATATGTATAGATTAACATTTAATTTTTTTTTGCAAGGTAATACAACCGGTTGCATAAGGAGGCATCAATGAGGAATTGGAGAAAAGATGCGGTATGTTATCAAATATACCCAAGAAGTTTTAAGGATTCAAATGGAGACGGTATTGGTGATTTACAAGGAGTTATTTCCAAGTTAGATTATTTAAAAGACTTAGGGATAGATGTTATATGGATTTGTCCAATATTTAAATCTCCAAATGACGATAATGGATATGATATAAGCGATTATAAGGCAATAATGAGTGATTTTGGTACAATGGATGACTTTGATGAACTTTTAGAAGAGGTTCATAAAAGAAATATGAAGTTAATATTAGATCTTGTTATTAACCATACTTCTGATGAACATCCTTGGTTCTTAGAGTCTAAGGCATCTAAAGATAGTGCCAAGAGAGATTGGTATATATGGAGAGATGGTAAGGATGGAGCAGAACCTAACAACTGGGCAAGTATATTTAGTGGATCAGCTTGGGAATATGATGATGAAACAGATCAATATTTCCTACACCTATTTAGTAAGAGACAGCCAGATTTAGACTGGGAAAACAAAGAAGTGAGAAAAGCACTTTATGATACTGTAAATTGGTGGTTAGACAAAGGAATAGATGGATTTAGAGTTGATGCAATAAGCCATATAAAAAAGGAGGCAGGGTTAAAAGATATGCCTAATCCAGATGGGCTTAAATATGTATCAAGTTTTGATAAGCACATGAATGTTGATGGAATCCATGAGCTTTTAAAAGAATTAAAAGATGAGACTTTTGCTAAGTATGATATTATGACTGTAGGAGAAGCAAATGGAGTTAAGGCTAATGAGGCTGATCTTTGGGTCGGAGAAGAAAATGGAAAGTTTGATATGGTATTTCAATTTGAACATTTAGAGCTGTGGGATGAAAAAGAAGATAGTAAGTTGAATGTATTAGATTTAAAGAATACTTTAAATAGATGGCAGGAAGGTCTTTATAATGTAGGATGGAATGCATTATTCATTGAAAATCATGATATAGTAAGAGTTGTATCTAAATGGGGAAATGATAAAGAGTATTGGAAAGAAAGCAGTAAAGCTTTAGCTATGATGTATTTCTTACAACAAGGAACTCCATTTATATATCAAGGTCAAGAAATAGGAATGACAAATGTAAAGTATGAAAGTATTGAAGAGTATAATGATGTTTCAACTCATAATAGATATAGACATAATATAGAAGCAGGGATGTCAAAAGAAAAAGCTCTTCATCATGAATGGCTGGTTTCAAGAGATAATGCTCGTACACCAATGCAGTGGGATGCAAGTGAAAAGGCAGGATTTACAACAGGTGTTCCATGGATAGGAATTAATCCTAATTCATGTGATATAAATGTTGAAAGTCAGGAAAAAGATAATACATCAATTTTAAGTTTTTATAAATCATTAATTAAGGTGAGAAAGAACAATAATACATTTGTTGATGGAAAGTGTGAATTAGTTTTACCAGAACATGAACAAATTTATGGTTATACACGTACAGATGAGAATGGACAATTCTTAGTGCTTTGTAACCTTACAGATGAGGAAGCTAAATTTAATTTAGATATTAATTTAGAAGGATTAGATGTTCTTTTAAATAGTATTGAAGATAAAGATATAGATAATAATAAACTTAAACCATATGAAGCAAGGCTTTACAAGGTGAGATAAAAAGCTGGGGGGATAAACAATGAAGAAAAGTATAAAGAAAAGTAAAATATTTTCATTTGATTTTTGGCAAAAATTTGGTAAGGCATTAATGGTTGTTATAGCCGTAATGCCTGCTGCCGGACTTATGATTTCAATTGGTAAACTATTATCAATGAATTTTGATGCAGGAATAATGCATGCAATAGCTAATATTATGGATAACATAGGATGGGCGATTATTGGAAATTTACACGTTTTATTTGCAGTAGCAATTGGGGGATCATGGGCTAAAGAACGTGCAGGTGGAGGATTTGCAGCACTTTTAGCATTTATTTTAATTAACCGTATTACTGGAGCAGTATTTGGTGTTACTGAAGCAATGCTTTCAGAAGCAGGAGCAACAGTTACCAGCTTTTTAGGTAGAGAAATGGTAGTATCAGATTACTTTATTTCAATTTTAGGATCACCTGCCTTAAACATGGGAGTATTCGTTGGTATCGTTTCTGGATTTTTAGGAGCTCATCTTTATAATAAATATTATAATTTTGATAAACTTCCAACTGCATTAGCATTCTTTAATGGTAAACGTTTTGTACCTTTCATGGTTATTGTAGGATCAACAATTACAGCACTTATTTTCTCAGTAGTATGGCCACTTATTCAAGGAATGTTAAACGATTTCGGTCAATGGATTGCAACATCACAAGATACAGCACCTGTTTTAGCACCATTTATATATGGTACATTAGAAAGACTTTTATTACCATTTGGTTTACATCACATGTTAACGGTTCCAATGAATTATACAGAATTAGGTGGTACTTATACAATACTTACAGGCTCAGCAGCAGGGCAAGTTGTAGCTGGACAAGATCCTCTATGGTTAGCATGGGTTACTGACCTTGTAAACTTAAAGGCAGCTGGAGATACAGCAGCATATAATGATTTATTAGCAACAGTAACACCAGCTCGTTTTAAAGTTGGACAAGTATTTGTTTCTACAGCATCATTAATAGGTATAGCTTGTGCTATGTATAAAAATGTAGATTCAGATAAAAAGAAAAGATATAAATCAATGTTCTTATCAGCAGGATTAGCAGTATTTTTAACAGGTGTATCTGAACCACTTGAATTTATGTTCATGTTTATTGCTCCAGTATTATATGGAGTTTACAGTGTAATAACAGGTATAAGTTTTGCATTAGCAGATATTATTCACTTAAGAGTACATGCATTTGGTACAATAGAATTAGCAACACGTATTCCAATGATGATTAATGCTGGAATAGGAATGGATTTAGTAAACTTTGCAATTACTGCTGTAATACTATTCTTAATAAACTTTGGTATATTTAACTTTGCAATTAAGAAATTCAATATTGCAACACCAGGACGTAATGGTAATTACATAGATGATGAAGCAGAAGAAGGATCAAAATCAGGTAAAGCAATTGAAGATACTCAAATAGCTAATATAATCAAACTTTTAGGTGGAAGAGAAAATATTGTAGAGGTAGATGCATGTATGACTAGATTAAGAGTTACTGTTAAAGATACATCAGCAGTTGGAACTCAAGAAGAGTGGAAACAAAATGGTGCATTAGGTCTTATTATAAAAGATAATGGTGTTCAAGCAATTTACGGACCAAAGGCAGATACAATAAAATCTAATGTTCAAGATGCATTAGGAGTATAGTATGAAATTATTAACTTTGAATTGCCATTCATGGCAGGAAGAAAATCAGCTAGAAAAAATAAAGTACATAGCACAAATAATTAAAGAAAATGATTATGATATAATAGCACTTCAAGAAGTAAGTCAGCATATAGAAAATAGCTTATATGAAGGAATTTTAAGAGAAGATAATTATATGTTATTATTAAAAAAGGAACTTAAGAATCTAAATGTTGATAACTATGAATCAGTATGGGATTTCTCTCATATGGGTTATGATGTTTATGAAGAAGGTTTATGCCTTCTTTCTAAACATCCAATAGTAGAAAAGGAAAGTTTTTACATTACAAATGGAGATAGCAAATATAATTGGAAATCTAGAAAGGTTGTTAAAGCTTCTGTAGATTACAATGGAGAAGTAATTGACTTTGTAAGTTGCCATCTTGGATGGTGGAATGATGAGGAAGAACCTTTCAAGATACAAGTACAAAATCTTAATAAAAGAATAAATAATGATAGACAAACTTTCTTGCTAGGCGATTTTAATAATAATGCTAATATAAGAAATGAAGGTTATGACTTTATTAAAAATACAGGATGGATAGATACTTATGATTTATCTCATACAAAAGATGAAGGTATTACTGTAAAAGGTAAGATTGATGGTTGGGAAGAAAATAAATCTAAGTTAAGGCTTGACTTAATTCTTACTAATAAAAATATAGATGTTAAAAGCTCAAATGTGATTTTTAATGGAAGTAACAAAGACGTAGTATCTGATCATTATGGAGTAGAGGTAGAATTATAAATAGAGAAGGACAGCAGTGAGCTGTCCTTTTCTATTTATAATAATATGTTAACCTTAGTAACATTTCAATTAGAAGATTTTATTGTTTTAAATTCATATCCATTAGATTTAAAATAATCAATAAGCGCAGGAAGCATCTGAACAGTTTTACTTTTTGCAGCAGCATCATGCATTAAAAATACTATTTGATTTAATCCTTTAGAATCTCTTTTTGAGTTTTCTAAAAGTCCTTCAACAGTATAATTTTTACCATCAGCATCTGAATTTAGAGAGTTCCAATCAATATCTATAATATTATTCTTTTTTAATGTTTCTTCGAAAGCAGGTAAATTTGAATTCTTGTAATATACCCTAGAACAATGTTCTTCAGGCATTCTAGTAACTCTAGAATCAAAGTCAGAGCCTAAGATTGTTTTTAGCAAATCATTTGTTTTATTAAACTCGTTTAAATATAGATTATAATCAACTCTTTGATGTGGATATAGCTTTTTAGGATCATGATAATACAAAAAAAGTTGCTTTAACATCCTTTTCTTTAAGTATATCAAGAATTTTTTCAGTGTTAGGGCTTGGCCCGTCATCAAAGGTTAAAAATACATACTTTTTATCATCTATAGTTTGTCCTTTTATGATTTTTTCTACATCAGAAGCAAGTACTGAATATTTTTCTCCACCATATGTAATGTTATTGTTAGGCATAATATCAGTATCGTTATGAGATGTAGATGATTCAGTAGAACCTTCCTGTGAATTCATAGTTTCATCTAAAGAATCTTCACTAGGAGAGGAGGCAAGGGGAATATTTTGATGAAATAAAGGTGAAGTTAATTTGATTAAAATAATTAAAGGTATCGCAACTATTGATAATGCTATAATTATATTCCTAAGTATCTCTTTTTGGGAGTATTTCTTCATATGTTTGATTTTAATGTTATAATTGATATTTCTGGTTTATTAAAAATTCTTAATTTTATTTTTGTATTTCCTAAACCACGATTAACAATAAGTTTAGAATTCTTAATTTCATATTTTCCAGAGCAAAATTTTGGAAAAAATTTTCTTTCAGGGGATAATAACCCTCCTAGAAAAGGAATTTTTATAATTCCACCATGAACATGACCAGATAATATCACGTCTGCGCCCCATTCTGAGTAAACTTCAAAATATAGAGGATTATGAGCTAATAAAATATTATATAGGTTTATATTAGGATTTCCTAAAAGTTTTTTATTTTCAAGAACATTAAAGTCTTCGCTAAATTTATAAGGTTTTTTATAATATATCATATCAAAGCATAATCCATATAAATTAATAGTACCATCATTACGTTTTAAAGATATCTTCTTGTTATAGAGTGTTTTTATATTAAGAGTTTCAAGTAAATTTTTCAAATTTTCTTTTTGATGATCATCAAGATCTTCTTCATGGTTACCAAATACATAATATGTATCATAATTTTTACTTAGATAAGAGGCAAGAAGAGAAAAGCTTTTATAGTTTTCATCCTTATTATTAATCATATCACCAGTCATAACTACTATATCTGGGATTTCAGCATCTATTTTTTTAATAAGATATTCATTATTATTATTGAAGGTTTTACTATGTAAATCAGATAACTGAAGTATCTTGAAATTATTAAAAGAAGAAGGAATTTTTTTTGATTCTATTTCATAATAAGATGCTTCTATAGTATTATTTTCATAATGAATATATATAATTAGAACTAAAATTAAAGCTAATAAATACAGATTAATCACCTCTATAAAAATAAGATATTAATAAAATTATAATTTAATGAGTACTAATAAATGTTAACAGTACTCATTAAATTAATAAATTTTCTAAAGGGTAGTATTAACACCATTTACCTTTGCTTGTTCATCATCATCCATAGGAATTATTAAACACTTTTTACCATCTATTATTTGTGATGTTATTTGAGAAACTTTTTGAGGTTTTACATGTAATACAACGTCATAATTTACATTTTCTGAAGTGTTTTGAACTCGGTCATTAAAGTTAGCATCTTCAATTATTTCTTCAGTATTAATTTCAGATGCATTCTCTAAGGTATTATCAATTTTTGCTTCTTCTAAGTTATCAGAATCAGCAGCAGCTTCAATTTGAGTTCTATCAAGTTTTGCTTGAAGTATTCTAACTTGTTTTTCTAAGTGTTGTTCTTTTTTTCTTTGCTCATTAGCAGCAAGCACTTTATTATCTAATAAATGTTCAACTACAGGAGGTTCATCTCCAAACTCAGCACTATAGCATTTTTCTATTTTAGAAGTTACTTCTTCAGATATTCCACTATCAGCAAGAACATCTAAAATAGTGTCATTAGTTAAAGTGACAGGATCATCATCTTTATCACTAATAGATTCATGTTCGTCAACTATGTTATTAAGGTTTTCTTGAATTTCCATAATAACTTCACTTGATTTCTTTTCGTCTCCACCTACAGCATTAATAATAATATTAGTAAAAGCTTCTTTTTGTTCAGCAGCTGTTTGTTTTGATACACAGCCTAAAGTTTCTTCCATTATTTCAGGATGGGAGTCCTTGGGATTTTTTGTATAGTACATAACTGAATTAACATCAGTACTTCTTTCTATAAATGCAGGGAAGACAAATCCTATGCTTGGCATTTCAACTATCCAATCTCTTACACGAGCACCAATTCTATTTCCATCTTCAAAGTAACTTAATCCAGGTTTGGCAAGAGATACTGGACATATAGCACATAAAATATATTCATATACTTCTTCAGATTCATCTAGCTTTGAATTATCTTTTGTTTTAGTGATTACATCATAAGCATCATGAAATAAAAGTATTAAAAAGTTACCGGTATAATCATAAGAGTCAATTATAGATTGATAAAAATCTTTAAGCATAGTCTCGTCTTTTAAAGCACTTTTCTTTAACTGCATTAATGAGTATTGTTTTCCGCCTTCACCTTCTTCATAAGTAGGGAAATTAAGCTCTAAAAGATTGTTTCCAATAGTTCCTGACAAAACTTTTTTGGCTATTTCTAAGTATTTAAAAAATTCTTCTTCGTCAAGGTTTAAGAAAGTTCTGCTAAAGTCTAAAATAACTCTTTTATCAGCATCAACATAACATCCTGACATTCTTGTAAAAGTACAGCTATCTTTTTTTAGACGTTTTTTTAATTCTAGAATATCTTTTTTTCTCATATATTGTAACCTCTCATTCATGAGTTTTTAAACGATAAAAGTGTGGCAGAAACTTTACCACACTATTATAAGTATAATGATAAGAAAAATTCTCTGCAAGTAAATTTATAGGAGTGTTATACTAAAATTAGTCGTTGGAGTTTAAAGGAGGGATATGAAATGAGCAAAATATTTTATATATCTGATTATCATTTTTATCATGAGCTTACTATAAAAAGAAGCAGGCAGGAATTTATAGATGTACAAGAAATGAATGAATCAATTATTGAAAGGCATAATAAGAAGGTTTCTGAAGATGATGTCGTTTATATATTAGGAGATATATTAGTATGCCCTGAAGAGAATTTAGATGAAGCAATGAAAAATACTGTTGGACGATTAAAAGGAAGGCTTCATTTAATAGTAGGAAATCATGATTATAAGTATTTGGAAAAAAGTGGATTTAGGAAATATTTTAAATCTATTAGTGAAGCAAAATTGATACGTGATAAAAAAAGATGGGTTCAGCTTTCTCATTATCCTTTAATTCTTTGGTATAAAAAAAATAAAGGATCATATCATGTTTTTGGCCATATGCATAATGAACAGGTGACTAAAGAGTATAATATTTTAAAAAATGAAAAAAATGCTTTAAATGCTTGCGTAGAAATTAATAATTTTGAACCTTGCGAATTGGAGGAATTAATCAACAATAATGTTAAGTTTAGAACAGGATGTAATCATATTAAAAATAAATTTACATTTTAACTGAGTATGAAAATTTATACATAATATAGTAAAATTAAAATGTTGAAATAAAGAATACATAAAATAGAAATACTATTTATAGAAAAAGATAAGGAATGGAGAGAAAGTTAATGACTAATAATAAAAATCCTTTAGGAGAACTGTCGATAAAAAGACTATTAAGAAAGTTTGCTGTACCAAGTATTATAGCAATGCTTGTTAGTGCATTTTATAATATTGTAGATCAATTTTTTATAGGGAGAAGTATAGGAGAATTAGGAAATGCAGCAACCAATATTACTTTCCCGCTTAGTACATCGTGTACGGCTTTAGCACTACTTTTAGGAATTGGTGGAGCATCGGCTTTTAATTTAGCTTTAGGTCATGGAGACAAAGATAAGGCATTTTATTACATAGGAAATGCTGTAACAATATTATTTAGTGGGGGAGTTATTTTATTTGTTATAACACAGCTTTTTTTAACACCAATGCTTAAATTTTTTGGCTCACCAGATAATGTATTAGTTTATGCACAAGACTATACTAGAGTAATTTCTATTGGTTTTCCTTTTTTGATATTTTCAATTGGCGGAGGGCATTTAATAAGAGCTGATGGAAGCCCTAAGTATTCAATGATATGTAATTTGTCAGGTGCAATTATAAATACAATTTTAGATCCAATATTAATTTTTGGATTAGACTTAGGAATGGTAGGAGCAGGATTGGCGACAATAATTGGACAGATTTTTGCTGCTTTTTTAGTGTTTAGATATTTACGTAGCTACAAAAGTGGAAATATTACAAAAAATCATTTAGTACCAAGGTGGATAATTTGTGAAAGAATAGTATCTTTAGGAGCAGCACCTTGCTTTAATCAACTTGCTATGATGATTGTTCAAATAGTAATGAATAAATCCTTAACATATTATGGTCAGTTATCTGTTTATGGAGAATCTATACCTTTAGCATGTGCTGGGATTATTACAAAGGTAAATATGATTTATATGTCTATAGTAATAGGAATTTCTCAAGGATTACAGCCTATAGTAAGCTTTAATTATGGAGCGGAAAATTATGAAAGAGTAAAAAAGGCATATTATTTAGCTATAAAATATGCATTGATAATATCGGTTATTGCTTTTGCAGTATTTCAAATTTTTCCAAGGGGAATAATTTCTTTATTTGGATCAGGTTCAGAAATGTATTATCAATTTGCAATTGAGTATTTTAAGATATTTTTGTTCTTTACTTTTGTAAATTGTCTTCAACCAATATCATCAAACTTTTTTACAGCTATAGGAAAACCTAAAAAAGGTATATTTCTTTCTTTAACAAGGCAGATATTATTTTTACTTCCATTAATAATTATCCTACCTTTATTTATGGGGATAGATGGAATAATGTATGCAGGGCCAACGGCAGATTTTATTGCTGCAGCTGTATCATTTGTTATGACTTATTTTCAATTTAAACAAATAGAGAAATCAGATTATATAAAAGCATAGTTATTTTTAACTGACTTCAGGGGTTATATTTATAAATTAAGTAATTAACAAAGAGGTGCAGTAACAATGAAAAAGAAAGTTATTCTGTTTTGTATTATAATCTGTATTGTACTGTTATTTATAGGAGTAAAGAATAATACTGAAAAAGAATATAATGCAGATTTAAGTTTTATAGTATTATCAGATATACATGGAAATACAAAGAAGTTTAAAAATGCAATAGATGATTTATATAGAGTTAATTCTAATGTAGATGCATTAATTTTAAATGGAGATACTGTTGATCAGGGCATTGAGGAACAATACAATTATATAGAAAGTGCTTTATATAAAAGTGCTAAAAAATTACCTAATGTAGTTATTAAAAATATGGGTAATCACGAATATTATGATTATTCATGTAAAAAGGATACAAAAGAAAATGTTAATGAACGTTTAAAAAGATACATAGAGTTTTCTGGAGAAGAAAAAATATATCATGATACTTGGATTAAAGGATATCATTTTATATCTCTTGGGTCTGATAATAATGGAATAGATAAAGTTAATTATACAAGAGGCTGTATTTCAGATAAACAGATAGAATGGCTTAAAGAAACAGTAGAAGAAAAGTATGAAGAAGGAAGGCCAATATTCATATTTTTACATCAGCCAATAGATATGAATTTTTTCGGGTTAAATGATACAGGTGTTGATAAAAATGATGAAATTAAAAATATATTACTTAAGTATCCAGAAGTAATATTATTTACATCACATACACATAAAACACCAAATGATGTAGAGGACAAAGCTAATCAATTAATAGAGATAAATACAGGTTCAGTAAATTCTAATTGTATAGAGGATGTAAATGCAGAAGATGGATTTAAAGAAGAAAAATCTTATAGTAATGGAATATATGTTGAAGTTACAGATAAAAATGTAACTGTAAAAGCAAGAGATTTTGTAAGTAAACAATGGATTTATACTAGAGAATTAGAGTTTTAAATAAGGGAATGTATCAAGGGTATTCAATCTAAATATGTTTTTTTGCATATTAGGGTATATTTGGATTGGAGTATATTTTTTGATACATCCCTTTAATTTTTATATATCATTTGAAAATTTATCTAGAAGTATAGCAGTTGAACTTAATTTTTGAATTGTCTCTGTAACCTCTTGAAGTGCATTTGCTTCTTTTGATAGCAATTCATTTGATTTTTGAAATTTATTATATATTTTAGTTATAGAACTACGTATATTATTTAAAATTTCATTTATTTGTTCAGTAGATTCTTTTGTAGAATTAGAAAGATTTCTTATTTCAGTAGATACAACGCCGAATCCTTTTCCATATTCACCAGCTCTAGCAGACTCTATTGCAGCATTTAAACCAAGTAAGTTAGTTTGTTTAGCTATATTTTGAATAAAAGCTAAAACTTCATCTGTTTTATTAGAACTATCTTTTGTTTCTTCAATAAATTTTTCAATTCCTGCATTGGTTTGACTTATTTCTTGAAAGGTATTTGTCATTTCTGTAACACTATTACTCATCATAGTTAGTGATTGTGATAATACAGTAGCTAAGTTAGAAACGTTTTCTCGAGTTACTGTTTTATCTATACTCATACTAACTATTAAAGTTCCTTCAATTCTATTATTACCAAAAACAGGAATACCGATTGTTTCAACTGGAAACCCAAAAACTTTCTCGGGAATCATGATATGTATGACTTCACCTTTTTTTAAACATTCGTCAGCAGCAGAGCCTTTTGGAATAGAATCACCTACTTTATAATTTATTTTTAGATTTTCACTATTTTGAACTAAAAGAAACTTTTCAGTATTAGAAATTGTAAAGCCTAATTCGTTATTAAAAAAATATTTAAAATAAGGAATCATAGTACGAAAAGAGTCCATTAATTTATTGTCTGAGATATTATTAATCATTGTAGTGAAATCTCCTTTCCTTATAAATTAATTATATATGTATATTTTACCATATTTTAAAAAATAGAGAATAATTAAAATTATAGTTTTATGAATTAAAAAGTTATTTTATCAACTTAATTGAATAAAATTTCCTATTGTTTTATAGTTTGGGCAGATTGAAAAAAGTAATAAATGTGTTATATTATAAATAAAACCAAAATTATACAGAAGGAGGGGCTGCAAGTATTGTATTGTTATGTGCGTGCAATATAGTAGGGGAATTTTATGATAAATGCAAAAATAGTAGGTATTGAGATATATCACGGTAAAAAAAGTGTGGATAATGAATATTATATTAAACATTTTAAAAAACAAGGAAAAGATGTTAGAAACTTATATGAAAATGTTATGGGAAGAAAAAAGAGATTAGAGATAGACAGAGAAAATGAGAATGCTCTTACAATGGCTATAGAATCTTCAAGTAAAGTGTTAAAAAATTGTAATCTAACAGGTGAAGACGTTGATATGATAGTTTATTCAGGGATGTTAGGTGAATATGCTTCACCAACATCAGCAATTTTCATTCATAATGCAATTAAAGGAAAAAAGGAATGCTTTTGTCATGATATGAATGTTAATTGTATTGGAATGACATATGCTCTAGATTTGATTAGTAGATATATGTTATGTAATGAGAACGTACAAAGAGTATTACTTGTTGGAAGTGAAAATCTTACACCACAAGTAAGTGATGAGAATGAGGAGTTATATGGAACCTTTGGAGATGTTTCATGTGCAATTATTTTAGAAAAGACTGATGGTGATTCTAGATTATTAGATACTAGAATTGGTGTAAATACAGAGCCATATGTGAATTATGTAAGGTTTCCAGCATGTGGTTTTTCAAAAATTTATACTAAACCTAAAAAAGAAATATATACAAAGTGGAATTCTTTTGGAAGGTGGTGGATAGATGAGGCAGTTAACAATATAGATGAAATTTTAGCAAAAAATTATTTATCTAGAAGTGATATTTCAATGTATTGTTTTTCACAAATATCTATAAAAAATATAAAGATATTACGTGAAAAAATGAATATATCCGAGGAAAAGAGTTTGTATGTTGCTGATTTTTATGGATATACAGGGACTACAAGTCCATTTCTAGCTTTTTATGAAGGAATAAAAAGAAAGCTAATAAAAAGGGGAGATTATGTTGTTTTTTGTACAGCAGCAGCAGGATCTATCCATATTGAAGTGTTAATAAAATACTAAGCATAGAATTTCTGGGGGGATGTATTAATGAAGTTAATTAATAAAACAATAGGAGAATATTCAGATAAAATATTTAAAAAATATGGAGATAATGAAGCTTTATTTTATGTAGAAGATGGAAGAAGATTTACATTTAATAATTTAAATCATGAGATAAATATGATAGCTAAAAGTTTAATATCAATAGGTATAAAAAAGGGGGATCATATAGCATTAATATCTTGTAATTCACCAGAATGGATAATTACTTTTTTGGCAATAGCAAAGATTGGTGCAGTATGTGTTTGCATTAATTATCAATCAACAGAAGAAGAAATTGACTATATGCTAAGAAAATCTAAGTCAACAATTTTAGTAGTAAGTGAAAAAGATATGATTGAAAAGGTAAACATAGAAAAGTTTACATGTTTAAGAATAATTTTAAAAATGAAAACTTTATTTACATTAGCCTTTGTTATGTCTCAATTAAAAACAGTATTAAATGATGAATTATGTGAAAGAAGAAAATCTATAGATACGAATGATATTGCTGCAATTCTTTATACATCAGGGACTACAGGAAACCCAAAAGGAAGTGTTTTTACACATAATGCATTATTAAATGGACCACTATCTTTTGTTAAGCAATTTAAATATACAGAAGAAGATGTTATTTTAGCAAGTTTACCATTGAACCATATATTGGGAGGATTATATACTGCATTTCTAGGACTTTTTTGTGGAAGTAAAATAGTTCTTATGAGAAAGTTTAAGACAGAAGCAGTATTGAAGGCCATTGAAGAAGAACGTTGTACAGCCTTTCATGGAGTTCCTACTATGTATCAATATTTATTAAATAAGTATAGTGAATATGATGTATCTACTCTTAGAGTAGGAATGATTGCAGGAGCAGTGTCTTCGCCAACTTTAATGAAGGAGATTATTGAGAAACTTGATATTCATGAATTAAATAATACATTTGGACAGACTGAAACTCTTGGAGTTACGCAGACTCCGGTATTTTCAATAGATGATCCAAAGATCAATACAGCAGGAAAAGCAGTTGACAATGTTGAAATGAAGATATGTGATTTAGAAAGTGGAGAAGAAGTTCCAAGGAATGTTAAGGGTGAGCTGTATGTAAAAAGTCCATATTGTATGCTAGGGTATTACGAAGAACCAAAAACAACAAGTGAAACTATTTATGATGGATGGATACGTACGGGAGATGTAGCTGTTATAGATGAAGAAGGATATTTAAGTATAAAAGGGAGGATAAAAGATGTAATAATAAGAGGAGGAGAAAATATTTCTCCTACAGATATAGAGGAAAAGTTAATTAAACATCCATCTATAGATACTGTAATAATAGTTGGAGTACCTGATAAGAGATTAGGCGAGGAAATATATGCATATGTAATACCAGTAAAAGGAGAAAGCTTAAGTAAGGAAGAAATATTTGAATTTTTATCAGGAAAGATAGCAAAATATAAATTTCCTAAGTATATAGAGTTTACTGATTCATTTCCACTAACATCTACAGGAAAAATAAAAAGAAATATATTAAAGGAAATGGCAGTTAAAAAGGTACAGGATACAGTGGGATTAGAAGTGGCAGCAGCTAATTAAAGTAATTTTACTAGAATAGCATTAAGAAGGAGGTTTTTTTATAAAAGAAACTTCCTTTTATTTTTTTATGAAATTATTTTGCTTTAAGAAATTTTTGATAGGTTTTAACAAGGTTGATTCTTGCGCTAAAGCGTGGTATCAGATACTTTGTGCTGTTTTTGGGGGGGAATTTAACAAGTAAGTTTATACTTGAAAGTGCAAATTTGAATTAGAAGTGTTTGTTAAGAAGTAAAAACAATATTTTGAGAAAAATTTATAAAAATCAGAGTAGAAAAATGTATAATCAAAATGCAAGTTTTATGTAAATATATAGAATAACTTAATAAAATTTGATAGTGTAAAGTTTCGGTTTCTTGCATATTTAAAATAGTTTATTGACCTAAACTAATTAAAATTTGCCATTTAGCAGGCATAGTTTCAGCTGA
>CAKVFO010000064.1 GCA_934746785.1 uncultured Clostridium sp.
GTATTATATGATATTGGAGCAGGAACTGGCTCTATTTCTGTAGAAGCTGCCTTAAATATGTCAGAGGGAAAAGTATTTGCTATTGAAAGAAAAAAAGAAGCTGTAAATCTTATAAATAAAAATAAGGAAAAATTTAAGGTGGATAATCTTCATGTTATAAGTGGATCAGCACCAGAAGCTTTAATGAATCTTGATATTCCAACTCATGCTTTTATAGGTGGGTCTCAAGGCAATTTAAAGGATATTATTGATATTTTGCTTTATAAAAATCCTAAAATAAAGATAGTTATAAATGCCATTACATTAGAAACTGTAAGCCAGACTTTAGAATGTATTAAACATTTTTCAATTGAAGATGTTGATGTTACTCAGTTAAGTGTAGCTAAGAACAAAAAGATTGGCGGATTTAATATGATGACTGGACATAATCCAATTTATATAATCACTTTAAAAGGAGCTGAATAAATGTCTCAAAGAAGGATACTAATTGGTGCTGTAAATAGTGGAAGTGGTAAGACTACAATAACTTGTGGTCTTATGCAGGCACTTATTAATAGAAAGCTTAAGGTTTCCTCTTTTAAATGCGGACCTGATTATATTGATCCTATGTTTCATAGTAAAGTTATAGGAACTGATTCTAGAAATCTTGATAGCTTTTTTAATGATGAAAATACTGTAAGATACCTTATGAAGGAAGGTATGAAGAATAGTGATATCTCAGTTGTTGAAGGTGTTATGGGCTATTATGATGGAGTTTCTTTAAAAGATACAACAGCAAGTTCTTATGAAATAGCTAAGATTACGGATACTCCTGCTATACTTGTTGTAAACTGCAAAGGCATGAGTATTTCAATTCTTTCTGTAATTAAGGGATTTTTAGAGTTTAAGAAGGATTCTAAGATTAAGGGTGTTATCCTTAATAACATGTCTAAGATGATTTATGCAGATATTAAAAATCTTATTGAAAAAGAACTTAAAGTTAAGGTTTTAGGATATGTTCCAAAACTTACAGACTGTATTATTGAAAGTAGACATTTAGGCCTTGTAACTCCAAATGATATCAAGGATTTAAAGGAAAAGCTTAATGTGTTAGCTGCCTGTTTAGAAGAAACTATTAATATAGATGAAATTATTAAAATTGCAGGAAAGGCACCTGAAATTCAATGTAAAGATGTTAAGGTTCCCAAAATTAAAGGTAAGGTTAAGGCTGCAGTGGCTTTAGATGAAGCTTTTTGTTTTTATTATAAGGATAACTTAAATATATTAGAAAGAATGGGTGCTGAAATAGAGTACTTTAGTCCTTTGAGGGATAAGTGTGTCCCTAAAGATGCTGATGGATTGATTCTTGGAGGAGGATATCCAGAACTTTATGCTAAAGCTTTAAGTGAAAACAAGTCTATGCTTCATTCAGTTAAAAATGTAATTTATAATAATATGCCTGTTCTAGCTGAGTGTGGAGGTTTTATGTATCTACATGATAGATTGCAGGATAAGGATGAAAATTATTATGATATGGCTAAAGTTATTAAAGGTGATTCTTTTAAAACTAACAGACTTGGAAGATTTGGATATATTAAAGTTTCAGCTTTAGAGGATAATTGTTTATTTACAAAGGGTGAAAGTATAATGGCACATGAGTTTCATTATTGGGATAGCACAAACTGTGGCGAAAAGTTTATTGCAAGAAAGACTTCAAGAAATAAGGAATGGATGTGCATGCATGTTATTAATAATTTAATCGCGGGATATCCTCACTTTAATTATTATTCTAATGTAAATATTCCTTATAGTTTTTTGAAAATGTGTGAAAGTTACAGGGGGCTTAAATGAATTTAAATGAAGTATTAAATGGGATAAAACCCGTAAATAGAGAAAAAATAGAAAGTTCTATTAAGAAATGGGACAGCGTTTGTAAACCTCTAAGAAGTCTTGGACTCTTAGAAGAAACTGTTATAAAGTTAGCAGGAGCTCAAAATTTAATTGATGTAGATATTGATAAAAGGGCTCTTATTACTATGTGTGCAGATAATGGAATAGTTAAGGAAGGGGTAACACAGACAGGGCAGGAAATCACAGCTGTAGTTACTGAAAATTTTACAAAGGAAAAGGCAACTGTAAGTATTATGTGTAAAATGGCTCATGTTGATCTTTATCCAGTAGATATTGGTATTTATAGGGATATGGATACATATCTAAATGAGGAAGAAGGTCTTAAACCTTTTGAGGTAGTTAATAGAAAAATAGCTTATGGAACTAAGTCTTTTAAAGAAGGACCAGCTATGGAAAGAGATACAGCTGTTAGGGCTATTTTGACAGGTATTAATCTTGTTAAAGACCTTAAAGATATGGGATATAAGCTTATTGCAACTGGTGAAATGGGTATAGGAAATACTTCTACAAGTAGTGCTATAGCCTCTGTTCTTTTAAATTTACCTGTAGAAGAGGTGACTGGAAAGGGAGCAGGTTTAAGTGATGAAGGCCTTTTAAAGAAGATAGATGTTATAAAGGAAGGAATAAGTGTTAATAATCTAGATAATAAAGATGTTTTAGATGTTTTATCAAAGGTTGGAGGACTTGATATTGCAGGGTTAACTGGAGTATTTTTAGGTGGAGCTTATTATAATGTCCCTATTATGATAGATGGTTTTATATCAGCAGTAGCAGCTCTTATAGCTGTAAGAATGAATGAACATGTAAGTGGGTATATTATACCATCTCATGTTTCTAAGGAACCAGCAGGTAAAATTCTTTTAGAGGAGCTTAAACTTAAACCTTTATTAACTTGTGAAATGTGTTTAGGAGAAGGAAGTGGTGCTGTTTCTGCTATCCCACTTATTGATATGGCTGTTAAAGTTTATAAGGATATGAGCACTTTTAGGGAGTTTGACTTTGAATATAAACCTTTATAGGAGAAAGTAATATGATGATATTAATAACTGGAGGCAGCGGCAGTGGTAAATCTGAGTTTGCTGAAAATAGAGCTGTTTCTTTTAATAGTAAAGAACTTATTTACATAGCAACTATGTATCCTTACGATGTAGAATGCGAAAGGAAGATAGAAAGACATTTAAATCTTAGAAAAGACAAGAATTTTAAAACTTTAGAGTGTTATACTAATTTAAAAGCATTGAAAGTTCCTAAGGGTTCTACTGTTTTATTAGATTGCATTTCTAATGTTATTGCTAATGAAATGTATAATGAAGATGGTGCTAAAGAAAATACTGTAGAAGAGATTATTAAGGGTATAGAATTAATAAATAGTCAGTGTGAGAATTTAGTTATTGTCACAAATGAAATATATAGTGATGGAATAGAGTATGATTGTGAAACAAGAAGGTATATTAAATATTCTTCTCTAATATGCTCTGAAATATCTAAAAGAGCTACAGAAATTATTGAAGTAGTTTATGGTATTCCATGTATTATAAAAGGAGGAAAGTTAAATGTTTAATGCTTTAAAGATTGCTTTTTCAATGTATTCTAAAATTCCTATGCCTCATACTGAATGGAATGAAAAAAATATGAGATATGCTATGTGTTTTTTTCCTTTTGTTGGAGCTGTTATAGGTTTTTTATATTACCTTTGGTTTAATATATCTTTAGTTTTAGACATAAATGATATTTTTAGAAGCGCTATTTATGTTGTAATACCTGTATTAGTTACAGGAGGAATTCATGTTGATGGATTTGTGGACACTATGGACGCTTATAATTCTTATCAAAGTGTTGAAAGAAAGCTTGAAATTCTTAAAGATTCTCATATTGGAGCTTTTGCGCTTATTAGTAGTATTACTTATTTTATAATTAATTTTGGTGCTGTAAGTGAAATAAGTTCTTTAAATTCTGTAATGATTATTGCTCTAGGATTTATGCTTTCAAGAGCCTTTAGTGCTTTGGCAATTGTTAAGTTTAAATCAGCAAAAGACAGTGGCCTGGCTAGAACCTTTAAGGATTCATCTCAAAAGAAAACTGTAGCTATTACTATGATTTTTTATATTGCTTTAATATCTTTAATTATGATTTATATAGATTTCTATGAAGGGGCAGGAGCAGTTGTTGTAGCAGTTTTAACTTTTATTTATTACAAAAATATGAGTTATAAAAAATTTGGAGGAATTACTGGGGATTTAGCTGGTTTCTTTCTTCAGCTATGTGAACTTTTTATAATTTTAACTGTTGTATTTATAAATATTTTAATAAGAGGTATGTAATATGATTTTTGTAGTTGGTGGATCTTTTAATAATAAGGTAGATTTTGTTTTGAAAAAGTTTAATTTATCTTTAGATCAGGTTTATGATTCTAAGGATTTACAGAATTATAGAGATGAAAGGGTAATTAATAATTTTCATGAAATAGTTAAAAAGTTATTTTTTAAAGGTAAGTCTTTAGAGGAAATCATTTATGTTGTAGATGAACTATTAAAAAGAGAAGATTTAATTATAATTTCTGATGAAATAGGTTATGGAATTGTTCCTATAAATAAGGAAGACAGGTTATTTAGAGAAGTAAACGGCAGAGTCTCTTGTTATATTGCTAAAAAAGCAGATGAAGTTTTTAGAGTAATGTATGGTATTGGAAATAGGATTAAGGGGGAATAATTCTTTTATGAAAGTACATTTTATAAGACATTCTAAAACTTTTGGAAATACGCTGCATAGGTATATTGGAAGAACAAATGAACCTTTGTGTGAAGAAGGAATTGAACTTTTAAAGTATAGGAATTATCCTAAGGTTCAAAAGGTTTTTGTAAGCCCTATGATTAGGTGCATTGAAACTGCAGATATTATTTATAATAATTTAGATAAAACTGTTATTAAAGGTTTAGAAGAATGTGATTTTGGGGATTTTGAAAATAAAAATTATATTGAACTTAAGGGTAATGAAGATTATCAAAAATGGATAGATAGTAATGGAACTATGCCTTTTCCTAAAGGAGATGATTTAAAGGATTTTAAGGATAGATGTGTTAAAGCCTTTGAAAAAGTTATTTATATCTCTTTAGATAAGAAATATAATGAAATAGCTTTTGTAGTTCATGGGGGAACTATTATGGCTATTATGGAAAGGTATTCTTATCCTCATAAGGATTACTATGAATGGCAGGTTAAGAATGGTGAAGTTATTAGTACTTTAATTAATGAAGAGGAATGGAATAAAGGAAATAAAAAATTATTTACTTTTTAGCAGTTTCAGCTTTGATTTTACTGAAAATTGATGATTATTAAGGGCGTGTTGAGAATTTTACTCTACACTGCCCTTAAACTATACTAATGGAATACAAACTATAAATCTATATATTGTAAAAAGGATATAAATTAGCATCATTAATAGAGCAAGTCCTGTTATATTTAACAAAATATTAAGAGCAGATAATGTACTATCATCGTATGATTTTATCATATTTGTAGTTATATATATTGGTATTGATATAATTATACCGGATATTGTTAGTAGTACTGTAGATATAGCCATTCTGCTTACAGTAATAGATTTAAAATACATCATTGATATATTTGAAGCAAATATAAGAGCAAGTATTACTGCAAGTGATAAAAGATATACTAATCTTATTTTATATTTGTACATTGTTAATTTATTAGAAATTTTCACAATTATCACCTCTATATATATTATTGACAATTTTAAAAAAAATAATCATAGTTAGACAGGTATATAAAAGTGCAAAATTAAAAGAAAGTTCAATTAATATAGAATAATATGCTTGTAATTGAAATAAATTAGTAGATACAAGGTTTTGGTTTATATGTAAAAAAATATATTATTGTATTATAAGTATGGGGGTGGAATTATGTTAAATAAATCTGAAACAGGTGTCTACTATTTAAATGATGAGACAAAATTTAATGGGAATTATAATAATAATTTTGCAAAGGAGAATTTGAAAAGTATATTAGATCTTAGAAATGATAAGGAAGAGGCTATTAATTATTATTTAGAACTTTTAGAAGAAAATTTAAAGGACTACGATTTAGGGGAGTTTGATATTGTAACTAGTGTTCCTAATCAAGAACAGGGATACATAAGTGAAGGCATGATGAAGCTGCTTCAAAGGTTGAGTGAAAATTATGATAAGCTTAAATTTGTTAAATGTCTTGACAGGGAAGGTAATACTATTAATTCATGCTATGATGATTTAAAAGATAAAAATATTTTGCTTTTTGATTTTGTTGTTGATAAGGGAACTTCTTTAAAAGCTTGTAAGGAAACTTTAAAAGCTGCTGATGCAAACTTGATTGTCTGCATTGCATTACAGAAAACAACAATTTAAGATATAAGTGGAGAAGGAATTCTCCATTTTTTTATTAATAAAAAAATATATAACTTAGTGGGTGAAACAATGAATTGTGTATATTGTAACAAAGAAATAATTAGTGAAAAAAGGAAAGATGAGGATAAAGATTATTCAAAAGTGTATTTAAGTAGTGAGCATATAATACAGAATTCACTTGGAGGAAGACTAGAGTCTAAAGAAATATGCTGTGATAGATGTAACTTTCATATCGAGGAACTTATTGATAAGGAATTTTGCAAGATATTTGCTCCAATAATAGCCAGTATTGATAATTTAAAAAAAACTAATAAAAATAATAGTAAGCCAAAGTATTCAGGATATGCTTTAGATGAAGAGAATGCTTTAGTATTTGCTGATGTAATAAAGCAGAGCAAGGTAGTTAATAGCAAAGAAATATTAGATAAAGAAAAGGGTAAAGGAACAAAAGATCTTGATAAAAGATTAAAAAATAGTTATAAGAATTGCAAGGTTGTTTTTTCCGATTTTAATCTAGATAATTATTATTTTAAACAAGGTATCTCTAAAATAGCATTTAATTATGCTATTTATTTAGGTATTAATCCAATAGAAATTTCTGATGCATATGATATTGAATTAAGTGGTAAAAACAAAGAACTTTCGAGTATTAAGTTTAAAGGAAAAGTAATACCATTTGTCGCTGGAAATAAACTTGATGAATTCATTGAGCTGAATAGTGACTTTAAGTTATTTCATAATTTAATATTATTTGAATATAGTAATCAGCTATGGTGTTATGTTAATTTATTTAATACATTTCAATATTATGTATTATTAAGTGAAGACTTTAAAAGTGGGAAAGATTCACTTTGTTATATATATGGAAGTGATTTTCATTATGTTGAGTCAGGAATGAGTTCAAGTGATAGATATGAAGATATAATTTTAGATCAAATTAATAAATATACATTATTAAATAATGAATATGATAAGGCTAGTTATGATTTCTATTTATATAATAAAAAGTTTAATCCTCTTTTTAGAATAATAAATCCATTACGAAAAGTTAATGATACAGAATATGAACAAATATTTTATCCGTATTGGATTGCACAATCTAAAGAAAAAGTAAGTGTATATTGTACTGAAAAATTTAAGAGATTAAATGAATATTTAAAACAAAATAAGGTACTCATATCAATCGAAGAGCTTAAGGGTATGTCAAAAAAAGATAGAGAAAAATTTTTAGAGTTAAAAAAGAAATCAGTTAAACCTAATATATTAAGAGTATTTATATGAACATACTTTAAATAAGAATAGAAAAATAAAATAATTCTGCAGTAAAAGAATCAAAAAGTAAAATATTATTTAGCTTTATGATTCTTTTTCTTTAAGGTAATTTTAATTAGCTTTCAGAATTAGATACTTATGATAAATAAGTCTAAGGTTATCTACTTCTATTACAACCAAGTAACATCAGGTTTCTTTCTAGGTACTGTTCTCTTGTATCTAGCATCTGGATATCCTATTACTATAACTGATACTATTTCATAGTCATCTTTTATATTTAAGAATTCACGTATTTCTTTATTATACTTTGCTGCATGAACCATAAAGCCACAGAAGAATGTTCCAAGACCTAATGCATCTACCATAAGTTCCATATTTGAAGATGCAAGACCACCATCTAGTTCACTTGCAGCTGAAACTACGATTAAGGATGGAGCATTGTAGAATAAACTATCATTATTATCTGGATCTTCATTAAATTTCTCATACATGCGTTTCCAAAGAAGCCCATATTTTCTCATGCCTTTATCATCTTCTAAAGTATTTTCAAGTATATAATCGGACTTATTCTTAAGACATTTTATAACAATTCTTTTTAAATCCATGATTTTATCTGTAACAACTGTATAGTTAACATCTTGGAGATTACGTCCAGTTTGAGTGAATCTTCCAGCTTCAATTATCTTTTCAAGCTTTTCTTTTTCAACATCTTTTCTTTTGAATCTTCTTATACTGCGTCTAAATTTAATAAATTTTAGAAGTTTTTCAGGTTCAATTTGAAAGTCTTCTTTATTGTATTCAATAACTTCATTCATATCGTAATCATCTGTTGAATTTGCAAAGGTTGGGCATATAGCAATACAATGTCCACATTTAATACATCCATCATTATTTATTTCAGCTTTACCTTCAACTAAGGATATAACTTTAGCAGGGCAGTCTTTTATACACTGCATACAAGCTATACATTTCTCTCTATTTACTTTGAACATTTTATATCACGCCTTTCTTTTTTATTATGACAAAAGTAAGTATAAATTATGAGTATATAGAAAAGTTTTAAACCGTGAATAAATTCTTTATTATTTCAGATGCTGTAACTATGAGTATTTTTTAAAAGTATAAGGGAGCTGATAGTTTTGGAAACTTTGCATTTTGAGATTATAACAGGAATTCAGAAGGGGTATGAAAATCTTATTCCTAATTATAAAGATACAGAAAATGTGTTGAGTCACCTTTGGCAGAATAATGCTTTAGCTGAATATGAAAAGAGTAATATTTATGTTTCTGCTGTAATTAAGAGATGTTACACTGTTTATCAGGAGGAAAGAGGATGTCCCAAGGGAGGAGAGAGGACTGTTTCTATTTCTGGGGTGCCTATTTTTCAGGACACTGATAATTTAAATGAATGGAAGGAAGCTGTAATAAGGCTGGCTAAGAAGCTTAAGGAGGATTTAGAGCAGGAGTATATGACTTGTGAGTTTATGAAGACGGAGCTGTTAAGTCTGGAATGAATGTAGATGCAAGTCTTTCCTTTAATTACGGTGCATTTTTCTTGGGAGTTTTTTGTAATGGGAGTGGACTTAGAATGAAGGAGAAAATTCTGAGTCGTGAACTCTCAGAATTTTGTGGTGAGTATATATTTTAATTACAAATGAATTTTTTGGGGGCTCGTCCGCCCACATATAATAAAAAAACTCTGTAAGAGTTTTATCCATAACTCTTCACTAGAGCTACAGATCTAATTTCACTATGGTTTCAGCCATAATTTAACACAGCTTTGCTGTAATTCACTGCGTAGCTTTCTATTTCCATTCTTTTTCAAGATAGCATATTGGTATGTGTTTTCATAAATAGGATTACCATCACATTCATTGACAAAGGATACAAACTCTTTAAATAATTCTTCTTGTCTGGCACCTTCATTTTTAAATAGGTAATCTATATATGCATGAGCTGATTCATAGCCATAGTCTTTACATTTTTCATTAGGGTTAAGCATCCAGCATGGTGAGTAGGTATCTAGAACTTTATTGCTTGGATCTGTTTCTTCTGCATGAGAGAATATCTCACAAATAACTTTTCCAGTTTCTTTTGATTCAATTGCTAAATAAAGTTTATCCTTCATACGTTCTTTAACTTCTGATTTAGCATCTTCTAGTGATTCTATCTTCATATAAATTATTCCACCATTTCTTCATTCCAATATTTAAAATCATAACCGTCTTCAGGTTCTCCAATTTCATAACCAAAAGCATTAGTTAGCTTAGTTTTCAAATTTTCATACCATAGATTCCAAACTTCCTCTGGCATTATTCCAGCAATCTGGATTCCACTTGGTTCAACAGAAGCCCACAAATTAATATTTTCACCTTTCCATGATGGGAATTTAGCTGTCTCATCCCAATATTCCATGGAAGAATAGATTTCTCCTATTTTACCCCATACCCAGTCAGGGGCTGAGTAATGAATATTTAAGTTAATGTCATGTTGTACTTTTTTACTTTGATGTTTTTACCACTTACATCTTAAAATTTACTTGTTACTTAAAATCCATTTACTTGTATTATTTCCTGTATATAATAAAAATGTGGAGTGTGAAGTGATGAAAATAAAGATTGAAATTGATGAAAACATTGCAGAAGATGAAGTTGTTATTAGGTGTAATGAATTAAGCGATGAGATTCAAGAAATTCAAAACCTTATTAAAGAAAAGCTTCTTGAGAAGATTAGTATAACTTATTACAAAAATAATACTGAGTTTTATATACCTCTTAAAGATATATTGTTTTTTCAAACTGAAGACACAGGGGTATCGGCTCATACAGCAGATGAAATGTATGATGTTAAGTATAAGTTATATGAACTTGAGGAAAGTCTTCCAAAAAGTTTTGTAAGGGTTTCAAAATCAACTATATTAAATGTTAATTCCATATATTCAATTACACGCAATCTTACATCATCTAGTGAAGTGGAGTTTAGAAATACTCATAAGAAGGTGTATGTATCAAGACATTATTTTAAAGAGCTTAAAAATATTTTATTGGAAAAGAGGAGATAGTATGAAGAAAGAAAATGTATTTTGGGGAATATTACTTATTTTAGCTTCTTTGGGCTTAGTATTGAATAAGTTGGGATTTTTTGTAGGGATTAATGCTTTTAGTATTATAGTAACTATATTTTTAGCTGGTATTATTATAAAGAGTATAAAGACTTTAGAGTTTGGAGGAATTTTATTTCCTGTAGCTTTTATCTGTATATTGTATGATGACCAGTTAGGTATAACTGCTATAACACCTTGGACTGTTTTAATTGCAGCTGCTCTTGGTACTGCAGGGCTTCATATGATTTTTCACAAATCTCATCATGAGCGTCACAGAAGATTTTTAATTGATGGTAATGTTGTTAATGGTAAAGCTGATATTGACAGCAGCTTTGGCAGTACTATTAAGTATATAAAATCTGAAGAGTTTGAATTTACTTCTGCTGATTTAAGTTTTGCTAATGCTAAAATCTATTTTGATAATACACCCCTTAAAAATGGAAATGGTGAAATATACTTAGATCTTTCTTTTTCTGGAGTAGAGCTTTATGTTCCAAGAAGCTGGACAGTTATTGATAAGACAGAAAATAGCTTTGGTGGTGTTAAGGAGAATAATTTAGGTGAAAAGACCGAGGAAAATATTTTAACTCTTGTTGGCGAATTAAGTTTTTCTGGCGTAACTATAAATTATATCTAGATAAAGAGGTGGGTTTTTATGAGGAAAACTGGTGTAATATTTGGTGGTGTATTAGTTTTAGGTGCATTTACATTAATAATTAGTAAGCTTGGAATTTTTTTAATCCCTTGGACTTTTATATTTGCAGCTGTCCTTGCTGTTTTGGGATTAATATTAATAGTTAAAGGAGATAGTATGAAAGGGTGCTTATTTATTGATGGTAATTTTGTTAATTCATTTAAGGAAGAGATTGTAGAAAAAGATGGTATTTTAAAGGTTGTAACTTCCTTTAAGGAAACTGTAAAAAGAGTTGAGTCAAAAAATCTTAAAAGAGCTGATGTAGATTGTAGTTTTGGTGAGGTGAAGCTTAGTTTTGCTGAGGCAGATTTTGAAAGTGATGAAATTTATATGGCTGTAGATGTAAACTTTGGAAAGATTCAGCTTTTTATACCTAAAAATTGGACTGTAGTAGATAATACAAATCATTTTGCATGCTCAGTTAATGAAAATAATGCTGGCTTTAATAAGACTCAAAAGATATTATGTTTAACAGGCAGTGTTAAGTTTTCAGGAATTGATATTAATTATATTTAGTTCCGATTTTTACTAGTATTTATTTTTTGTTCCTGCTATAATTTAAGCATGGAAAGAACAAAGGCGTTTAAACTTAAATAGTTTAAGCGCCTTTTATGATTTTATTAATTAAATAAATAGAAAGATACATGACAAAGACGTCATTGCACAGCGTTGTGCAGTGGCGTCTTTTTGGTATAGAGATCTTTTAATATAGGGAGATGATTTTAATGGAAAGAATTAATTATTCTTCTGGGGCACCATTAGAAGAAAAGGTTGGTTATTCAAGAATGGTTAAGGCAGGAAATTTAGTAATGATAGGAGGTACAACTTCTGTACATCCTGATGGCAGTGTTTATGGAGAAAATAATCCTTATGCACAAGCTAAATATATATTTGAAAAGCAGGTGAAACTTTTAGAGAAGGCAGGAGCTAAACCTAAAGATGTTGTAAAAGTTAAAGCTTATGTAACTAAGATGTCTTATTGCTCAGAGATTAGCAGAGCTTATTCTGAAATATTTCATGATATAAAGCCATTATTTACAGCTGTAGGAACTCCAGAACTTAATAGGAAAACTCAGCTTTGTGAAATTGAAATGACAGCAATAATTACTGAATAAAGGTTAGGAGGAGTAGGATATGAAAAGAATTATTGAACATCCAATACTTGGCAAACCTGAAAAAGGAGAAGTTGTTAAGTTTACATTAGATGGTAAGGAATTAGAAGGATATGAAGGGGAACCAATTGCTGCAGCTTTAAAGGCAGCTGGTGTTATGGTTCATAGATATACAAAGAAACAACATAAACCAAGAGGAATCTTTTGTGCTATAGGTAGATGTACAGACTGTGTAATGGTAGTTGATGGAGTACCAAATGTTAGAACATGTATTACACCACTTAAAGCAGGAATGAAGGTAGAGACACAATATGGAGTTTCTGCTAAGAAGGATTTTTAAAAGGAGGGAAAGGCAATGAAAAGATATGATTTGATTATTGTAGGTGCTGGTCCTTCTGGACTTTCAGCAGGAATTGAAGCAGCTAAAAAAGGGTTAAAGGTAATTATTTTTGATGAAAATGAAAAACCAGGAGGACAACTTTTCAAGCAGATTCATAAGTTCTTTGGTTCTAAGAAACATAAAGCTAAAATAAGAGGTTTTAAAATAGGTGAAGATCTTTTAAAGGAAGCAAATGATGCAGGAGTTGAAGTTCAGCTTAATTCTACTGTAACAGGTATGTATATGAATAAAGAAGTACTTGTTAAAATGGGAGACAAAATGGAACATTTTAAAGGTGATTCAATAATAGTTGCAACAGGTGCTGCTGAAAATATGGTTACTTTTGATGGATGGACACTTCCAGGTGTTATAGGTGCAGGTGCAGCTCAAACTATGATGAACTTACATGGTGTAAAGCCTGGAGATAACATATTAATGCTTGGTAGTGGAAATGTTGGACTAGTTGTAAGTTATCAATTGATACAAAGTGGATGTAATGTAGTTGGTATAGTAGATGCAGCTCCTAAAATAGGAGGATATGGAGTTCATGCGGCTAAGGTAGCAAGACTTGGAGTTCCCTTCTATTTATCACATACCATAACTAAAGCAGAAGGTGGTGAAAAGGTAGAAGGCGTTGTTATAAGTGAAGTAAATGAAAAATTCCAGCCAATTGAAGGAACTGAAAAACATTTTGATGTAGATACAATATGTTTAGCTGTTGGATTATCTCCAATGTCTCAATTATTAAAGATGGCAGGATGTGTTATGGAGGACAATCCTAAGAGAGGAGGACAAGTTCCTATAATAGATGAATATGGTGAAACTTCAATTAAAGGAGTATTTGCAGCAGGAGATGTTTCAGGTATTGAAGAAGCAAGCTCAGCTATGATTGAAGGACGTATGGCAGGTATATGTGCTGCTTTCTCTACCGGATTTGTTGAAAAAGAAGAAAGAGATGCTGTTTTAAAGGAACTTGAAGAGGATCTTGATAGTTTAAGACAAGGTATGTTTGCTCCTAAAAACAGAGGTAAGAAAATTGAAGAAACTGAAGAAGGTATTAAATTATCAGAAAGCCTTCTTAAAAATGGATATGTAAGTGATGATGAAATAGAAAGATTCCCAGGAATAAGCCATAGAAAAGGCATTCATCCTGTTATGGAATGTACTCAAAATATACCATGTAACCCATGCCAAGATGCATGTCCAAAACATTGTATTAAGATAGGTGCTAATATAACTTCACTTCCACAAATGGAGGAAGATGCAAAGTGTACAGGATGTGGTTTATGTGTTGCATCATGTTCAGGACAAGCAATTTTCTTATTAGATGAGGATTATGATGAAACTTCAGCTGCGGTAACTCTTCCTTATGAATTTTTACCACTTCCTAAGAAGGGTGATAAGGGTAAAGCTTTAAGCAGAAGCGGTGAAGTTGTATGTGATGCAGAAGTTTTAGAAGTAAGATGCAGCAAGGCCTTTGACCATACTAATCTTTTAACTATGAAGGTTCCAAAAGATATGGCTATGAAGGCAAGATTCTTTAAGGCATAGGAGGTAAATTGTAATGGTTAATGATAGATTAAGAGATATAGGCGAATTTAAGGAAATGCCAGATGATGATATGATTATATGTAGATGTGAGGAAATAACTAAGGGCGAAATAAGAAAAGCTGTCCATGATGGCATGTTTACCCTTACTGAAATAAGAAGATATTTAAGAACTGGAATGGGACTTTGCCAAGGTCAGACTTGCAGTAAGTTAGTTAAAGGCATAGTAGCCAGGGAACTTAAAGTGTCTCCAGCAGAACTAGAACCTGCAACTAGCAGGGCACCAATGAGACCAGTTGAAATGAGAATCTTAGGTAATGAGAAGGGAGGAAAGACAAATGAGTAATACTTCAGATGTACTTATTATAGGAGCAGGAATTATAGGAAATGCAACAGCTTATTATTTAGCTAAAAAGGGAGTTAAAGTAACTGTACTTGAGGGCAGTGATCATATAGGAAATGGAGGCTCTTCAAGAAATGGTGGAGGAGTTAGACAATCAGGACGTGATCCTAGAGAACTTCCTTTAGTTATGTGGGGAATTAAAAATTTATGGCCAAAGCTTTCAGAAGAGCTTGGAGTAGATACTGAATACACTCAAAAGGGAAACCTTCGTTTAGGTAAAACTGAGAAACACCTTGAAATCCTTAAGGGATTAGCTGACAGAGCTACAGCATGCGGCTTAGATGTAAGAATGATTAACAGTGATGAAGTTAAAGCTATAAATCCTTATCTTTCTGATGAAGTTATAGGAGCAAGCTGGTGTCCAACTGATGGCCATGCAAATCCTTTAACTACAACCCTTGGATATTATAAAAAAGCAAGAGAATTAGGAGTAAGATTTATTACTGGTGAAAAGGTAATTGAAATAAAGAAGGTAAAGGGAAAAGCTAGAAAGGTAATAACACCTAATAATGTTTATGAAGCAGATAAGATTCTTATTGCAGCAGGTTATGAAAGCAGGGCAATTGCTAGAACTGTAGGTATTGATATACCTATGGAAAAGGTTAATATAGAATGTCTTGTTACAGAAGCACAGCCTCATATGTTTGATCAAATGCTAGGAACAGCAGAAGCTGATTTCTATGGTCATCAAACTAAACATGGTTCTTTTGTATTTGGAGGCTCAACAGGTCTTGAAGGTTTTAAGGAAGATGAAAAGCCTGTATCTACAAGTATAGGAGCATCTTGTACATGCAGAGGTATTATGAAGTACTTCCCAGCACTTTCTGATGCAAAAATAGTTAGAGCATGGGCAGGATTTATAGATAAATGTGCTGATGGAGTACCTGTTATGGGAGAAGTTTCTGAAGTTCCTGGTCTTTACTTAGCTTGTGCCTTTACTGGACATGGTTTTGGTATAGGGCCGGCAGCTGCTTACAATTTAGCAGAACTTTTAAATGGAGAAGAAACAACAATAGATTTATCTGAATTTAGATACGATAGATTTAAAGCTAAAATATAAATTTAAAAAAGAGGTGAATTACTAATGAAAGAAATTGACATGGAAGAAGTCTATGGCACACAGCCTTTGATGGTCTTTGCAGCAGAAAAATACTATATTAAACCAATAATGAAAGATGGAATATCGCATTTTTATCGTTTTAAGCGTTCTAAAGAAAATGCAGATAAGGTGTTAGTTGTACCTGATGGATGTGTAGATATAGTTTTCAGTTTAGATGAAAAGGGCTGTGAAAAAGCTTTCTGTTATGGTTCACCTTTAACTTTAACTGATATTAATTATGTACCCTTTGTAAAGACAAGCAGGGAAGTCTTTGGAGTAAGGCTTTTACCAGGAAACACAATAATGCCTGGAGGGTACAGTATTTCAGATTTTACTAATAAGGAAGTTAATTTATCTAAAATATTAGGTGAAGATAATGATTTAATTGAAA
This sequence comes from uncultured Clostridium sp., assembly GCA_934746785.1. Taxonomy (GTDB): domain Bacteria; phylum Bacillota; class Clostridia; order Clostridiales; family Clostridiaceae; genus Clostridium. The sequence continues at coordinate 16,292 of CAKVFO010000064.1, forward strand.
AAATATGCAGATGTGATGATTTTGAAGAACAGACTAGGATATTTACAACTTATTATTTAGAAGAGTATAGAAAGAGAGTTTTAGAGGTTAAAAAGAGTAATTTAAGTTTCTATATTATAAATGAAATAGTAAAGAGTAAAGGCACTTTAAAAATAGAAGAGATAAGTGAAGAAACTGGTTATTCTACAAGGTATATTAATAAACTGTTTAATGAAACCTTTGGAATGTCACCTAAGCATTTTAGTAAGATTATAAGGTTTCAGGGAGTTTTAAAAGCATTAATTCAAAATAAGAATTTAATAGATATTACTGAAAGCTTTGGATTTTGTGATCAGTCTCATTTAAATAAGGAGTTTAAAAAGTTTTTAGGTACTTCACCTAAAAAGTTTAGTGAAACAATTAATAATGAAGAATATATAAAACGCCTTTCAATTATAGAGTAAGGCTGTTTAGGAGGGAAAGAGTATGGAATTATCAAGAGTTGAAATAATAGCAAGTGAAGCAAAGATAGGGGAACTTAAAGATTCATTATCTAGATTTGGAATTACAGGAATGACAGTATTTCAAGTTCTAGGATGCGGTGTTCAAAATGGAACTCAAGAATATGAATTAGAGAAAAAAGAGACACCTAACCTTTTACCTAAACAAATGGTTATGTTAATACTTCCTAAAAAGGATTTAGATAAGTTTATAAAGTTTGTTAAAGAGGAACTTTATACAGGACATATAGGAGATGGAAAGATTTTTGTATCAGACATTTCTAATGTTATAAGAGTAAGAACAGGGGAAGAAGGTTATGAAGCTGTAACCTCAAAGTAAGGAGGAGTTAAGTTATGAGTGAAAAGAAATTAGGATTCCCAAGTGTAATTGCAGCAGGTGTTGGTTTAATAGTTGCTACAAGCTGTTTATTATCATTAGGTCAAGGCTCTGGGGCATTGGGAACTTCCTTTATTATATCAATGATTATTGCATGTATTTTAAATATACTTACTGCACTTTCTATATCAGAGCTAAATGCTTTAATGCCTAATTTAACAGGTGGGCTTGCACAGTATACTTTAGCCTGCATGGGACCTTTTGTTACTTTGATTGCAATGGTTGGAGGATATATTGCATGTAATACTATGGTTTCAAGTGCTGAATGTGCCATGTTTGGTAATACTATAAATAGTGTTATGCCAGGTCTTGGTATTCCCTCAAGTGCTTATTGTATAGCCTTATTAGTAGTTCTTATATTAATTAATTTAAGGGGAGTAGATATGTTTGCAAAGATTCAAGACTTTGTAGCTTATGGTTTAATTATTTCTCTTACTTTAATGGGTATTATAGGAATGTTTAAGATAGGTACAGGAGATGTAGTAGTACAGGAAAGTGTGCTTTCTTCAAACTTTAGCGAGATTACATCATTTTGTGGATTAGCATTTTTCCTTTTTATAGGATGTGAATATATTATACCTATTTCAAATCAAGTTAAAAATGCAAGAAAGAATGTTCCTCTTGGAATGATTTTAAGTCTTTTAATTGTATGTGTAATGCAGATAATTTTAATTTTTGGGTTTAAGAATTATGTTAACTGGAGTGAACTATCAGAAAGTACAACACCACATGTTTTATATGGAATGGAACTCTTAGGAAAGTGGGGAACTGCATGGATGGCTGTTGTTTCAATATTAGCTGTTACATCTAGTGTTAATACAGTTATTTCAGCTTTAGCTTATATATGTGCTGGTATGGCTAAGATTAATTTATTACCTTCAGTATTTATGAAAACTAATAAAAATGGTGCTCCTTATGTTGGAATATTAACTATTGGAGGAGTAATGATTGTTGTTAATGCAACAGGACTTTCTACTTCAGATCAGTTATCTTTCTTGATTTTAACAGGTTGTGTATTCTGGATGATATCTTATGTTATTTCACATATTAATGTTTTAATTCTACGTCATAGATTACCAAAGGCTCCTAGAACTTTTAAAGTGCCAGGAGGAGCTGCACTTCCTATAATAGGAGTGATAGGTGATATATGGATGATTTACAACATAGATTCAAATCC
>CAKVFO010000065.1 GCA_934746785.1 uncultured Clostridium sp.
TTAATCTCACTCAAAAAACTTACTCATAAAAGAATTGCTGGTTTTTAACTTATCTATATCTGTTCAATTTTCAAAGATCATTCACAGCCTCGCGACTGCTTTATTATAATAACATCTTCATCAAACATTGTCAACAACTTTTTTTAATTTGTTTTTCAACATTTTCTGATTTCGTTGCCGTCATCTCCCGACGACGTTTATTATAGTATCATTTTTTTTAGTAAAATATCCTTTTCTTTTCTCTATTCAAGCTTTTTATCTTTGTATTTCTTTCTTTATCTATTATATACTTTAAATAACTTCTAATGACACACCCGGAAGAGTTACTCTTTACATTTGATACTTTCTCTCTTTACTACTTATATCTTTTACTCTAATATTATATATAGGTATAAAAAATATGAATTTATTGGAGGACTAAACCTATGAGAAAAATAATATCAATTGTTTTAGGAATAGCATCAATATTAACTTTAACAAGCTGTTCTACTAAAAATACTACTTCTTCTACAGAACCAAAACCAAAAAGTTCTGCTTCAGTGTCTACATCTACAGATAATATATATGCTCCTTTTATATTGAATGACAACACTATATATCCATCTTCATTTATTGTTAATGAAAATTCAATTATATTTACCAACTGGGAAGATAATAATAAAATTTCAATAGTTAATGAAGCTGATTTAAAAGGTATCATTTCATCCACTAACATATCAGACTTTTTCGAGTACTCTGCAACATCATTAATTAATATAAATAATGTAGTCTATTTTGGAGACACTTCTAAATCTTCCAATCTAGCCTCAATAAATTTAACTGATAAAACTTACACTAAACTTAATAATAGGCATGTTCATGATATAACTGCTTTAAATAACGAAAAAATTGTTTACTTAGACATTCCAGAAACAGCTTCAAATAAAGGAAAGCTTTATCTTTATGATATTGAAAGCAAAAAAGATTCGTTATTAACATCAGATAACGTTGGCAAATATGCAATTAATAACAACTTTATTCTATATCAGAATTTAAGTGACGGGGGTAAATTATATAGAATTTCACCAGATGGGACAAGCAAAGAAAAGGTAACTGATTACCCTGTTGAAAGCTTTACAGTATTTTCTTCTCAATTAATCGTTTCAAACTCTGCTGACGATAACAACTTATATATTATTGATCCTTCCAGCCTTGCTTCAAAAAGATTTGCAATTTTTAATGTAAGAGACTTAAAAACTTTTAACAATCAAGTTTTGGGAATCAATAAATCAAATATCTTATGTAAACTTAATTTATCAATAGAATCTACTGAGATTAAAGTTGAAAGTTTAACTTCAGATAGTATAAATGAGTATTATCCAACTGAAAAAGGTATTTTTGTTCAAAAAGGTTTGAATGTAAATAATCCTTATATACTTAATATTGATAATAAGTAGAAGGGTACAAAGTGGCTGACGCCACGCTTTTTAGTGCAGGAAGCCACTTTGTTACAGCCTGTCAAAAGGTTCTAAAATCAAAATTGGAGGATAGAAGTAATATTTTTATGCTCCAAATCACAACCAGTCGCTTAAAAATATTGCTTCTACCTCCTTAAATACTAACGGAAATTTTGCTTTTCGGTTCTTTTGCGGCACTACATTTTTTCTTTTTAACGTATTGGACGACTTACATATCAGAAATTAAGTTATAATCAGTACTCGCTCTCAAAAAAAGTTTTTAATTTCCTATACATTTAAAAAGAGTCCTGATTCATAATCAGAGACTCTTTTTTTATTTTCTACTTATAAATTATTAACTATATCTTTAAATGCATTTCCTCTAGCCATGAAATTAGGGAACATATCAAAAGATGCACAAGCAGGAGATAATGTGACTACATCTCCATCAACTGCCAGTTCTTTAGCTTTGTTGACAGCTTCTTCAAGACTATTAACTATATGCATATTAACCTTTATTCCTTTTTCTTCCTCCAGCTTATCAAATACTTCTTTAATCTTGTCTTTAGTATCACCCATTAATATCAACTCTTTAATATATGGATACCCTTCATTAGCTAATGGCTCAAATGGTATATGTTTATCATATCCACCTACTATAATTATAACTTTCCTTTCAAAAGCTCTTAATCCAGCTAATGTTCTTGTAGGACTTGAAGCTATTGAATCATTATAGTATTTAACTCCATCTATTTCTCTTACTAATTCACATCTATGTTCTACTCCACCAAATGTCTCCGCTACCTTTTTCATTGAAGCAAAAGACACATCATCTTTAGTAGCAGCAAAAGCAGCTAAGTAGTTTTCTACATTATGCATACCTTTGATTACTATATTTTCTTTCTTACATACTTCTTTACCTTCTAAGTATAGTACTCCATCTTCAAAGTATGCTCCATTTTCTATAACTCTCATTGAAGAGAATTCTCTTATTTCTCCCTTGGCTTCCTTTTCAAAACCATATGTTATGTCATTCTCTCTATTAACAACTAATACATCTCCTGCATTTTGATATAAGAATATATTTTTCTTTGCATCTATATACTCTTGCATATCTTTATGCATATCTAGATGGTTTGGTGCAAGATTAGTACATACTGCTACATCCACTTCTTCTTTCATAGTCATAAGTTGGAAACTAGAAAGTTCTAGTACAACCATATCTTTTTCTTCTATTTCTTCTATTTGAGCAAATAGAGGTGTTCCTATGTTACCTCCAACCCAAGTTTTAAATCCTTCTTCAATAAGAAGCTTTGAAATAATAGTTGTTGTAGTTGTCTTTCCATCACTTCCTGTTACGGCATATACTTTTCCCTTACAATACTTAACGAACTCTTCCATTTCAGATGTTATATATGTACCTTCTTCCTTTGCCTTAACTAATGCTTCACTATCTATTCTCATTGAAGGTGTTTTAAAGATAACATCAAATCCTGTTAATCTATCCAAATATCCTTCTCCTAGTTCAAATTTAACTCCTTGACTCTTAAATTCAGGTACTATATCTCCTAAAGCCTTTTCACCTTTTTGATCAAAAGCAGTAACTTCTGCGCCAAGCTTTACTAAAAACTTAATTAAAGGAATATTTGATACCCCTATTCCTACAACACCTACCTTTTTATCTTTTATAAAGCTCTTAAACTCATTAAAATCTTTTTTCATTATATACGCCTCCATTTTTACTTATAAATACCTGTTAAATTATATTACTGCAAGACTTATTATATCCATTTTATTCTAAAATTACTACCAAATATAAAGAAAAGCGAAGTTTTAAATATACTCCGCTTCTCCATTAAAACAACTAGAATTCTAAACTCTTAGCTATATAAGATTCTAATTCAGAAATTTTTATTCTTTCTTGTTCCATAGTGTCTCTATTTCTAATAGTAACTGATTCATCATTTTCTGTATCAAAGTCAATTGTTATACAGAATGGAGTTCCAATCTCATCTTGTCTTCTATATCTCTTTCCGATACTTCCTGTTTCATCAAATTCAACATTGAACTTCTTGCTTAATTCTGCATATACTTCTAAAGCTTTATCAGATAATTTCTTTGATAAAGGTAATATAGCAGCCTTGTAAGGAGCTAATGCTGGATGGAAGTGCATAACCACTCTTGAATCTTGTTTGTCTTCAGTAGATAAATCTTCTTCATCATATGCATCAACTAAGAATGCTAAAGCAACTCTATCAGCACCTAATGATGGTTCTATACAGTATGGGACATATTTTTCATTAGTTGTTGGGTCTAGATAACTCATATCTTGTCCTGAGTGTTCTTCATGTCTCTTTAAATCATAGTCAGTTCTATCTGCTATACCCCAAAGTTCTCCCCATCCGAATGGGAATAAGTATTCTATATCTGAAGTAGCTTTTGAATAGAATGATAATTCTTCTTGAGCATGATCTCTAAATCTTAAATTGTCTTTATTAACACCTAAGTTCATTAAGAATTGCCAGCAGTAATCTTTCCAGTATGAGAACCATTCTAAATCTGTATCTGGCTTACAGAAGAATTCTAATTCCATTTGTTCGAATTCTCTTGTTCTGAAAGTGAAATTACCTGGTGTAATTTCATTTCTAAATGACTTACCAATTTGACCTATACCAAATGGTACTTTCTTTCTTGTAGTTCTTTGAACTTGTTTGAAGTTTACAAATATACCTTGAGCAGTTTCTGGTCTTAAGTATATTTCATTCTTTGAATCCTCAGTTACTCCTGCATGTGTCTTAAACATTAAGTTAAAACTTCTAATATCTGTATAGTTTAACTTTCCACACTTAGGACAAACTATGTTATGTTCTTCAATATATGACTTTAATTGTTCATTTGACCATCCATCAGCTGATGCTACTTCAGCACCATTTTCAGTCATATAGTCTTCTACTAACTTATCAGCTCTAAATCTTGATTTACATTCTTTACAGTCCATTAATGGATCTGAGAATCCCCCTACGTGTCCTGTTGCAACCCAAACTTCTCTGTTCATTAAGATTGCTGCATCTACTCCAACATTATAAGGGCTTTCTTGTATGAATTTTTTCCACCAAGCTTTTTTAACGTTGTTTTTGAATTCTACTCCTAGTGGGCCGTAATCCCAAGAGTTTGCTAAACCTCCATATATGTCTGATCCCGGAAATATAAACCCCCTGCTTTTACAAAGAGCTACTATTTTATCCATTGTTTTTTCTACTGCCATAGTATAAATCCCTCCATATAATAATTTTTATAAATAAAAAAAGCCCTAACCTCAAAGGGACGAAATATCTCCGCGGTTCCACCCTTCTTGGCATAAGCCCATCTTTCTCTACATTAGTACTCAAAAGTGCCCTTCACATATCAGTTATAATGATTCACACCATCCATCATCTCTCTTTAATAACCTCAAAGTTACTCCTCTTTATCATCGCACTTATTAAATTATAACTTCATTTTATCAAAACACTAATATATGTCAAGTTATATTAGATATTTATTTTTTCACATACAAAATATTAAAATATTAAAAATGCAAAAAAGCGATGTTAAACATCGCTTTTGTAATCAACTGGCTCCGCGAAGAGGGCTCGAACCTCCAACCTATCGGTTAACAGCCGAGTGCTCCACCATTGAGCTATCGCGGAATATTAATTATGATTAAAATTGGCTCCGCGGAGAGGGCTCGAACCTCCAACCTATCGGTTAACAGCCGAGTGCTCCACCATTGAGCTACCGCGGAATGTCTTAATCACTACAAAAATTATTATATATAGTTTTTAGATAAAATGCAAGCACTTTTTTTAAATTTTTATGTATTTTTTTTATTATTAATTATTACTCATCATTTTTCACTATCTATTAATTATTACAATCCCAGTAAATATATCATTTTCGCTTCATTGATTGCTTCAAAAAAATCCTGTTAAATGATAAATATCATCTAACAGGATTATTATGACCTAGTTATTATTTAAAGGTTTCATTGTTGGGAATAATATTACGTCTCTGATAGATGCTGAGTCAGTTAAAAACATAACTAATCTATCGATTCCCATTCCCATACCACCTGTAGGAGGCATACCTGTTTCAAGAGCGCTCATGAATTGTTCATCTAGCATGTAAGCTTCATCATCACCAAGTTCTCTTTCCTTAGCTTGTTGTTCAAATCTTTGTCTTTGAACTATAGGATCGTTTAATTCTGAGTATGCATTACATAATTCTCTACCATATACGAACCCTTCAAATCTTTCAGTGAATGCTTCATTTCCTCTCTTCTTCTTAGTAAGTGGAGAGTTTTCTACTGGATAGTCTATAACAAATGTTGGTTGAATTAATTTTTCTTCACCAAACTCTTCAAATAAAGCAACTAAAACTTCACCCTTAGTAACTGTATTTAATGGTTTAGGGAATTCTAAATTCTTTTCTTTAGCAATTGCTTGAGCTTCTTCATCTGATTTTATAGAATTGAAGTCTATTCCAGCATATTCCTTAACTATATCAACCATAGTTATTCTTCTCCATGGTGGCTTAAAGTCAATTTCAGTTCCTTGATAATTAACTTTTGTAGTTCCTATAACTTTTTCACAGATATATGCTACCATATTTTCTGTAATATCCATCATATCATTATAATCTGAGTATGCTTCATATAATTCTATAGATGTAAATTCAGGATTATGTCTTATATCCATACCTTCATTTCTAAATGTTCTACCTATTTCATATACTTTTTCCATACCAGCTACAATAAGTCTCTTTAAGTGTAACTCTGTAGCAATTCTTAGATACATATCTATATCTAAAGTATTGTGGTGAGTTATGAATGGTCTAGCTGCTGCACCACCTGCTATATCAGATAATACAGGAGTTTCAACTTCTAAGAATCCTCTATTATCTAAAAATTCTCTCATTGCTGATACTATCTTACTTCTCTTTATAAAAGTATCTTTTACTTCTGGATTAGTTATTATATCAACTTCTCTTTGTCTATATCTCAAGTCAGGATCTTTTAATCCATGCCACTTTTCAGGTAATGGTTTTAATGATTTACAAACTAATTCAAAAGTATTAACTTTTATACTTATTTCTTCTGTTCTTGTTTTGAAAACTTCACCTGTTACTGCTACTATATCTCCAAGGTCATAACCCTTATAAGCCTTAAGATTTTCTTCTCCAACAAGATCAATCTTTAAGAATAATTGAATCTTTCCATCTATATCTTGAATATCAGAGAAAACTACCTTTCCTTGACCTCTCTTAGACATTATTCTACCAGCTACAGTAACCATTTTACCTTCTAGTTCATCATAATTGTCTTTAACACCTTTTGATGTATGAGTTCTTTTAACTTGGTATACATCAAATGGATCCTTTCCTTGCTTTTGTAATTCTGCAAGTTTCTCTCTTCTTAACTGTTCTTGTTCACTGAACTGAGATTCTAGTTCCTGCATGTTCATTTCCTCAGTTGACATTAATATCCCTCCGTTACTCTCTTCTTATATCTAATATCTCGAACTTACTAACTCCATCTGGTACAGTTGCTTCAACTATATCGCCAATTTTTTTACCGATAAGTGCTTTACCAACTGGTGACTCATTTGAAATTTTAAAATTCATAGGATCTGCTTCTGCTGAACCTACTATTGTATATTCAACCACTTCATCAAAATCATAATCCTTAACCTTTACAGTTGCACCTACTGCTACTGTTCCAGCTGGAATCTCTGATTCGTCAACGACTGAAGCATTTTTTAACATGTTTTCTATTTGAAGAATTCTACCTTCAGTAAAAGCCTGTTCATTCTTAGCTTCATCATATTCTGAGTTTTCGCTTAAATCTCCATATCCTAAAGCTACTTTTATCTTTTCTGTCACTTCTTTTCTTTTAACTGTTTTTAAATATTCTAATTCTTCTTCAAGTTTTTTTACACCTTCATATGTCATTACATATTTTTTTGCTTCGCTCATACTAATACTCCCCTTCAACACATTTTAGTCGTTTTTTCTAGGTTCTAAAATCATTTAACATATTATAAATCAGCCCTTATAATATGTCAATAAATGATAATTAAGGGTATACTTTAGTGTAAATTATCTAAAGTACAATAAATATATTATATACCTTAAACACTATTCTTCATACCCTAAATTACGCTATACTTAAAATAATTCTATTCTAAATACTAATATTTTATTAACAAACTACAGAGTAAACAGCTTATTTTTTCATCTCTAGATATTCATTGTAACTAATTCATCTCTATATTGTTTTAATGTTGCAAAAACTTCTTCACTTGAATTCATAGTATTTATTATGTTTCTTATTTCTGAACTCTTTGGAAGTCCTTTTAAATACCATGAAGCATGCTTCCTCATTTCTCTTATTGCTTTATATTCACCATCATTCTTTATAGCAAGTTCATAATGTCTAAGACACATAGCTATCTTTTCTTCTGGTGTTACTTCATGCACCTCTTCACCTTTAAGTTTTCTTTCAATTTGTTTGAAAAGCCATGGATTTCCCATACTTCCTCTTGCAATCATAATACCATCACAATTAGATATTTCTTTTAACTTAAAAGCATCTTCAGGAGAAAAAACATCTCCATTCCCTATAACAGGAATGCTTACTGCTTCTTTTACCTGTCTTATTATATCCCAGTCTGCTTTACCTTCATACATTTGCTGTCTAGTTCTTCCATGAACTGCAATTGCATCAGCTCCTGCATTCTCCATCCACTTAGCAAACTCAACTGCATTTATATTATTCTCATCATAACCTTTTCTAAACTTAACAGTTACAGGTTTTGTTGAAACTTTCTTAATTTCTCTTACAATTTCAGCTGCTAAAGCAGGTTCTTTCAATAGTGCCGAACCCTCACCATTCTTTACTATCTTATTAGCTGGACATCCCATGTTTATATCAATTATACAAACATCTTCTCTTTCATTAAAATGTTCTTCACAAACTTGTGCCATTATCTTAGGATCTCTTCCAAAGACTTGTACTGCTACTGGTTTTTCTTCTTCCGATATTCTCAAAAGACTTTGTGTATTTTCGCTTCCATAATATAATGCTTTAGCACTTACCATTTCTGTATAAACTAAACCACAGCCCATTTCTTTGCATAATCCTCTAAAGGATATATCAGTAACTCCGGCCATTGGTGCTAAAAATACATTATTCTCGAAGACCAGATTACCTATTTTCATATAATCTACTCCTTGTTCTTATAATATATTAATTTTAATCCTTCTAAAGTCAAATCAGAGTTTACTTCATCTATAACATCAGTATGGCTATTAATTAGATTTGCTAGCCCTCCTGTTGCTATTACGTAAGGTTTTTCACTAGTTTTTGTCTTCATTTCTTTTTTCATTTTATTGACTATATATTCAACTTGACCTATATAACCATATAATATTCCCGCTTGTATACTATTAACTGTATTCTTGCATATAATGCTTTTTGGCATTTCTAATTCAACTCTAGGTAGTTTTGCCGCTCTTTCAAACAATGCATCTGATGATATTTTTACTCCTGGAACTATGCATCCACCTAAATAATCTCCATTATCCATTAAAGCACAAAAAGTTGTAGCTGTTCCAAAGTCTATTATTATAGCAGGTTTTCTATATATTTCATGAACTGCAACAGCATTTACAATTCTATCTGCTCCAACTTCCTTTGGATTATCATATTTAATATTTATTCCAGTCTTTACTCCTGGTCCAACTATTATAGGTTCTATCGAAAAGCACTTTCTTATAGCATTTTCAAGAGAATGCATTATATCAGGAACTACAGAAGATATGATTATACCTTTTACTGAATCCCTATTTAAATTATTCTGGTCAAATAATTGTATAATTTGTATTGCATATTCATCTGAAGTTTTCTTAGTATCTGTAGAAAGACGCCAGCTTGCAATATATTTTTCCTCTTTTTGAACTCCTAATACTATATTAGTGTTTCCAACATCCACAAGTAAAATCATAAAAGCACCACCTTAATATAATTAAAAGCAGCTATAAAAGCTGCCTTTATCCCAATAAATAACTTAAATTTGACAATATAATTTTAGCAATTTACAGTCATTTGTCAAGTAAAATAAATCTTTTGTCTAGAATAATCCTACAATTGTCCCATCTTTTAGTATGTCCATTTTATTAGCTGCTGGTACTTTTGGTAAACCTGGCATAGTCATTATATTACCTGTTAAAATTACTATAAATCCTGCTCCATTAGATACTTTAACTTCTTGAACATTTATTTCAAAACCTTCAGGTCTTCCTATTAATGTTGGATCATCAGATAATGAATATTGAGTCTTAGCTACACATATAGGTAGTTTATCTAAATTAAATTTTTCTAATTCAGCAATTTGTTTCTTAGCTGCAGTTGAATAATTAACGCCACTTGCGCCATAGATTTCTTTAGCTATTTTTAACATTTTATCCTTAATGCTTTCTTCTGGTTCATATAAATATTTAAAATTAGAAGTTTCATTGTCTAATACATCTTGCACTGCATCTGCTAATTCTAATCCACCTTCTCCGCCTTTTTCCCATACGTTACAAAGTGCTATTTTAACTCCAACTTTATTACAGAATCCCTTTAAATATGTAATTTCTTCATCACTATCACTTACAAATTTATTTATAGCAACTACTACTGGAACATTATATTTCTTTATGTTTTCAACTTGCTTTTCTAAGTTTACAATACCCTTAGCTAAAGCTTCAACATTAGGAGTATTTAATTCTGTTTTAGCTACTCCTCCGTGATGTTTTAAAGCTCTTATTGTTGCAACAACTACAACACAATCTGGTTTTAAATTACCGTATCTACATTTTATATCTAAGAATTTTTCAGCTCCTAAGTCTGCACCAAATCCTGCTTCTGTAATAGCAATATCTCCTAATTTTAATGCCATTTTTGTAGCAAGTACCGAGTTACATCCATGTGCTATGTTTGCAAAAGGTCCACCATGTATTATTGCTGGTGTATTTTCTAAAGTTTGAACTAAATTTGGCTTAATTGCATCTTTCATTAACAAAGCCATAGCCCCTTGAACTTCTAATTGTTTTGCATATACTGGATTTCCATCTAAATCATAAGCTATTAATATATTACCCATTCTTTCTTTTAAATCTTCTAAATCTTTAGCAAGGCACAAAATAGCCATAACTTCTGAAGCAACTGTTATTGTAAATCCGTCTTCTCTAACAAATCCATTAACTTTTCCACCCATACCTACAGTTATATGTCTTAAAGCTCTATCATTCATATCCATTACTCTTTTAAAAATAATTCTTCTTGAATCTATTCTTAAAACATTTCCTTGATGTATATGGTTATCTATTGCTGCACATAATAAATTATTTGCTGACGTTATTGCATGCATATCTCCAGTAAAATGAAGATTAATGTCCTCCATTGGAACAACTTGAGCATATCCACCTCCTGCAGCTCCTCCTTTTATACCAAATACAGGTCCTAAAGATGGTTCTCTTAGTGCTATAACTGCATTTTTCCCTTGTCTACAAAAAGCTTGAGCTAAACCAACAGTAACAGTTGATTTTCCTTCCCCAGCTGGAGTAGGATTTATAGCTGTAACTAATACTAATTTTCCATCCTTTTTATCTTTATTTTTTTCAAGAACATCTAAAGAAATCTTACATTTATATTTGCCGTATAATTCTATGTCATTCTCTGATAAATTAATTTTTTCTGCTATCTTAACAATTGGCTCCATCTTAGCTTCTTGAGCTATTTGAATATCACTTTTCATATTAACACTCCTTAACACCATTCTAATATAACTTGCATTAAAATTATATCATCTATATATAATTTTTAAAAGAAATATTCGAATATTAATCGAATAAAACGAATTATCTTTCGTATCTACCCGTTCTTTTTTTGATTTTTTATTATATCATTTGTATATGTTTAAAAATACCAATCATTTTTGATACACAACCATTTTTAACTTGTCAAAAAAAAGACTTCATTTAAGAAGTCTTTTAAGCATTTTCAAATATTTCTATAAACTCTGCACCTTCTAATTTTTCTTTTTCTAATAAAGCCTTAGAAACAGCATGAAGTTTATTTATATTTTCTTTTAATAATCTTTCAGCACTATTATATGCCTCATCTATAAATTTCTTAACTTCCTTATCTATTTCAGATCCAAGTTCTTCACTAAAATTACGTCCTCTTCCTAAATCTCTTCCTAAGAAGACTTCATTTTGATCAGAACCATAAGAAATTGTTCCTATCTTTTCACTCATACCATATTCCATAACCATACTTCTAGCAATTGCACTAGCTCTATCTATATCATTTTTAGCTCCTGTACTTATATCTCCAAGAACTAATTGCTCAGCCACTCTACCACCTAATAGTCCAATCATCTCATCTTTCAGCTTGGATTTAGATGTATAAGCTCTATCTTCATTAGGCAAGTGCATAGTGTATCCACCTGCTCTACCTCTTGGTATAATCGAAATTTCATGTACTGGATCAGCATTAGGTAAAAGCTTCATTACAACTGCATGCCCAGCTTCATGATAAGCAGTTAACTTTCTATCATGTTCACTTATTACTCTACTCTTCTTTTCTGGTCCTGCAATTACTCTTGTTATTGCCTCTTCCATTTCAAGCATTGTAATAACTTTCTTAGATCTCCTTACTGCAAGCAATGCTGCTTCATTTGCAAGATTTTCTAAATCAGCTCCACTAAATCCTGGAGTTCTTTTAGCAAGAATATTTAAATTAACATCAGTATCTAAAGGTTTCTTTTTAGTATGAACTTTTAAAATTTCTTCTCTACCCTTTACATCCGGTGCAGCAACAACTATTTGTCTATCAAATCTTCCTGGTCTTAATAAGGCCGGATCTAATATATCTGGTCTATTAGTTGCAGCTATCATTATAATTCCCTCATTTACTCCAAAACCATCCATTTCAACAAGTAATTGATTCAAAGTTTGTTCTCTTTCATCATGACCTCCGCCAAGTCCTGCTCCTCTTTGTCTGCCTACGGCATCTATTTCATCTATAAATACTATACATGGAGAATTTTTCTTAGCTTCTTGAAATAAATCTCTTACTCTTGATGCACCAACACCAACAAACATCTCTACAAAATCAGAACCTGATATACTAAAGAATGGAACTCCTGCTTCTCCAGCAATAGCCTTAGCAAGTAGTGTCTTTCCTGTTCCTGGAGGTCCTACTAATAAAACTCCCTTTGGAATCCTTGCCCCCATTTCAATATATTTAGCTGGAAGCTTTAGAAAGTCAACAATCTCCTCTAATTCAGCTTTTTCTTCATCTGCACCTGCTACATCATTAAAAGTAACTTTCTTTGAATCTGGTGTAGCTATTTTAGCCCTACTTTTTCCAAAGTTCATTACTCCTCTACCACTTCCTCCTTGTGTTTGCTGAGTCATAATAAACAAGAATATCAAAAGACTAATAACTAAAATTACTGTAGGTATGATATTTAACCATGCTCCACTATTAGATGGCGATTCAAATTCTATTCTAGTATTATCATTTGGATATTCTGTCATTAAAGATACCATAACATCGCTTGGAGCATATGTAATAAATACCTTATTATCACTTGTCTTTCCTTGAATTAACATCTTATCTTCTTTAACTGTTATGCTTTGAATATCTCCACTTTTCCATTTTTGTTGGAATGAACTATATGGTATATTTTCAGGTCCTCCCTTTGATTGCCATACTGTTGCTGCAGCAACTACCATTACTACTAATAGTATAATCCATATAGCCGAACTTGAATTTTTTTTCATTCAAGCCCCCCCTCTCTTTCTCATATTTTTTGTTTACTTATGATATTAACCTAAACATTATTTATTATAAACCTCAGGTTTTAATACTCCTATAAAAGGTAAATTTCTATACTTTTCTGCATAATCAATTCCATAACCTACTATAAATTCATCTGGGACATCATATCCTATATACTTAACATGAATATCTTTCTTTCTTCTTGCAGGTTTATTTAACAAGGTTACTATTTCTATTGAATTAGCTTTTCTAGCCTTAAGATATTTAGTAAGATAAGATAATGTAATTCCACTATCAACTATATCTTCTACTATTAATATATCTCTTCCCTCTATACTATGGTCTAAATCCTTTAATATTCTAACAACCCCTGAACTTTCAGTTGCATCACCATAACTTGAAACTGCCATAAAATCAATTTCACATGGTATAGTAATTCCTTTAATTAATTCTGCTGCAAAAAGAACAGAACCCTTAAGTACACCTACAACAACTAAGTCCTTTCCTTTGTAATCCCTACTAATTTCCTTGCTTATTTCCTTTACCTTCTTCTTTATATCTTCTTCATTAAAAAGTACTTCTTTAATATCTTTTATCATTTTATTTTTCCTTTCTAGAAAACTCTATTTTTAGTATATTTTTTGTTTCATTAGTTACTTTAAATTTATTTGATAATTTAAGAGATACTACCCACGCAATATAATCACCAAATTGTACTATCGGTATAATATCTCTTTCCTCTTTAGGAACTTTCATATCAATAAAAATATCTTTAAGTTTTTTATTTCCATTCATTCCAAGTGGATTTATTTTATCACCATTTTTTCTATGTCTAATGATAATATTACCATTAATTTTATTATAATCAAAATATTTTATATATTTATTTTTATTAATCTGTACATTTTCATCCTTTTTTAATACACTACAATAAAATATATACTCTCCAAACTCTATCTTTTTTCCATCTATTAATTTTTTTTCATATACTACTTCATCGTATTCATTCTTTCTAATTGAACTTTTCATTTTAATATGGATATCTCCATACACATTTTCAGCACATATTCCATAAGGTAAATCAATTATTTTATTAGTAGACATCTGTTGTATATTTTCAATTTCTTTTATATGTTTCAACTCAACATCATACTGATTTCCATTCACCTTCTTAATTGCTTTTCTAATTATTCTTCCTACTATTGCACTCCCTTCATTAAACACCTCCTTTTGAATGATAACCTTATCTATTTTTTCTATACAATATTTTTTATAACTTCTGCTTACTTCCTCTACAATAAATTTATTATCCTCTTGCAATAATAATGCCATTCTATTTATTGCTTCAATAACATCTTTATTAAAATTTTCCTTCATATAAGGCAAAATATCTAATCTAACCTTATTTCTACTATATATTTTTTCTAAGTTAGTTCCATCAATTCTAGGCTCTAAACAATTTTCTTCACAATAGCTTTCAACTTCTTCTCTTTTCATAAATAATATAGGTCTTATGTATTTATCATCTCTTTTAACCGGAATACCAGTCAGTCCATCTAATCCTGTACCCCTCATAATCCTTAGCAAAATTGTTTCTGCTTGGTCATTTGCATTATGAGCAGTAGCTATCTTTAAAAATCCTGTTTTTTTCAATACCTCATCAAAGAAATCATATCTTACTCTTCGTCCTGCTGTTTCTGAAGACAATCCTGAATTCTTAGCAAAACCTTCAACATCTTTTCTTAATACAAAAAACTTTACTCTCATCTTTTCACACAATTTTTTCGAATAATTTTCATCTGCATCTGCGGCTTCTCCTCTAATCATATGATTAATATGCGCTGCTACTATTTTTAAATTAAGCTCTTCTCTAATGCTACATAAAAGATGAAGTAAACAAACTGAATCTGGACCTCCAGATAATCCAACAACTATTCCATCACCTTTATTTATTAATGAATTTTCTTCTATATAACTTAAAAATCTTTCTTTTATATCTGTAGTAATCATAATTCTTCCTCTATTCTAAAACTTTCATATCTATATTTTACATTTTATTCTTGCAAAATTAAATAGCCAGCTAAAATTCAGCCAGCTATCAATTGTTTATACTAATACAATGAATATACCTTAGATACAATTACAGTCATATCATCCTTAACCTTGCCACCACTTAACTCTTTGGCTTTTTCTAAAATATCTTCAGCAAGCTGTTTAGGATCTTTCGATGCACTAACTAAAAATTCTTCCAGCCAATTATATTTTCCTAAACTTTCTTTATTAATATCTAAAATTCCATCACTTAAAGTTATTATTAAATCTCCTCCCTTTACATTTTCCTTAACTTCATCTATCTCAACTTTATCAACCAATCCAAAAGGAGGCATATTAGATACAATGGCTTTTATCTTTTTACCTCTCTTTATAAAACTAGCTACCGCTCCAACCTTTACAAAAGAAATTTCACCAGAATAAGTATCTAATAAATTCAAATCTAATGTTGAAAATCTCTCATCTTCTTCAAATTTCATAGTCATAATTGAATTAATCATATTTATAGCTGCTTCTTTACTAAATCCAGCATCAATAAAATCTTCTATAATATCTACAGTTGCTTTACTTTCCTTTCCTGCTTCAGGTCCATAACCCATACCATCACTAATAATATTCATATACTTTCCATTCCTGCTCTTTCCAAAACTAAATGTATCTCCAGAATATTTTTCCCCTTCTTTAGCAGCACTTGCTCCATACGTTTCAATATTATATCTTGGACTTTCTTCAATCAAAACAACACATTCATTATTTTCAGGATTTATAGTACAACCTTCTTGAGCAATACACATTTTTCTATTCATAATACTATTTAGTATAGGCAGAATATTTTTTGCACAATATCGTTCTCCAATACATTTGTTCATGGTTATTTTAACTTTTGTTCTTGAATTTGAATCCCTATAACAAAATATCTTTTTATATTGAATTCCATTCTTATTTAAAGCTCTTCTTATAACTCTCTCAAAATCTTCTGATATTGATATTTCCTTATTAAAATCCATCAGCATTTCCCCAATAGCGTCATATATATTATCTACATGGTTAGCCATGAGTTCTCTTCCCTCTCCCAATCTTTCCTTCAAAATTTCTTTATTGTTTAAATTAGTTACAATTCTTTCAGTATCTTTTATTAACTCAAATTTATACATACACATTTTTTCTAATTCATTAGGAAAATAAATTTTTCCACTTTCATAACTTTTTATCAATTTCTCTAATGCATTATATGTAGTATTAAAATCTCTACTCCAACACTTATCACACTTACTACATTTAGAGCAAACTGAATCTGCAAGATTTTCAATTAAGGCCGTACTTTTATTTTTATACATTAACTTATCATTGCTATTCATATCATGTAAGGTTTTTGATATAGTAACAAGTACTTTTTGAAGTCTTTTTATCTTATCACTAAACTCTTGCTTTAACTCACCAATTTCTCTTTCATTACATTCTATCTTCTTTTTATCTCCATCAATTTCACCTTCCAAAAAGGTAAATACTTTCTTAGGTATAAGTAAAAATACTCCTCCTGCAAGAACAACTTCAATTAGTGGGCTTATAGATAACTCTCTTGAATATATAGATATAGCAAAGTACATCACAATATATGATAGAAAAGAAAAAAACCTCCCCGTATCTTTAAATATTCCCGCTATTAATCCTGCACTGCTATATATTGTTATGCCCTCCATCATATTGCCTGAACTAATTCCTACGATTATTCCCATCGCAACCCCTATAGCAGTTCCATATGTTGCACCTCCTGTAAAAGCTATAGACACGATAACTATATACGCTAGAATATTTCTTATTTCCACATCAAAAATATTTAAATCTCCCACTCCAGATACTGCCAAACAAATAATTAATCCTATACTGATTATTTCTTCTGAGCTAAAAAAATAATTTGTATTAAAATCCTCAATACATCTTATTCCATATCGAACAACATAATATATCGGGACTATAATTACAGTATTAACCAAAGCTATTGTTATAGATACCCCGTAGTCATATCCATTAACAACAACCCCATATAATAAATAAGATCCTGATACTATTAGATACAAAATTCCATCCTTTGTTCTTCTATCTAATTTAATCATTAGAAGACTATACAAGCTTAATATACCTACTATTATTAAATTAACATATTTGCAATTAATACTATTTGATACAGTTAAATATCCTATACATATTCCCACCGAAGTTCCTAAAGTTATTTGCACATTATTTTTAATAATAACAGATAATAAAAACGCCACTCCAAAAGGCGCTATTCCAACTATATTTTCTGTATTCAAATAAAATATAACTCTGCTGATTAGAATTCCTATAGTCATCATAATAATTACCAAACTTAGATTGTTCAATAACTTAGATATCTGACTTCTTTCTTTTGTTTTCTTATAAGTGTCAACCTGAACCCCATATTGCATTTGTATCCCGCCTTCTTTCATTTAAACTGTATTCTAAATTATAGCACTGCATTTTTTAAATTTATGTCATTTGCTAGGATACATTTTATTTTTCGTTGGACATTAACCTTGCTTATTCTATCTATTACTTATAGAATCCTCATTTTATCTAATTATTATTTTTTATAACCTTTTCTGCTCAATACTTTGCTTAACCCCAGTATTTAACTAACTCTTACTGCTTTTCTATAACATTATTTTTTGTCATTATTAAATATTGTTTATACTTTTTTGTTTCAAATTTATATTCATATTTTTAAGCACAAAAAAATAAACATGATTACTCATGTTTATTTTGGTGCCGAAGACCGGAATCGAACCGGTACGGTGTTTAACCACCGCAGGATTTTAAGTCCTGTGCGTCTGCCAG
>CAKVFO010000066.1 GCA_934746785.1 uncultured Clostridium sp.
ATTTACTTCTTCCTCACTTACATCTTTACCATAGAATAAAGTAATAAGTTCACTATCTTCGTCAATCATTTTATCTAAAACTTTCTCAGTCACTTCAAACTTTTCAGTTCCAACTTCAACGATC
This sequence comes from uncultured Clostridium sp., assembly GCA_934746785.1. GTDB lineage: Bacteria > Bacillota > Clostridia > Clostridiales > Clostridiaceae > Clostridium. The sequence continues at coordinate 125 of CAKVFO010000066.1, forward strand.
TTGCTTTCTTGTAATCCTAAAATATTACCTTCTTTAATCACAAGACCATCCATTTCTGTATCTCTTACAGCATATGTAATAGACCCAGATTTAACAGTTTCCATGATTTCTTTAAGTTCTTCCTCATTACTATCAACATCTGCATCACCATTAAACATAGTTAAGCATGTTACACCCTGTTGAATAGATTTAGTAGGTATTACTCTTACATCCTTATCTGTTATTTCTGCTGCTTGATTTGCTGCCATTATAATATTTTTATTATTTGGCAATATGAATATATGATCAGCATTTACTTTATTAATACACTCTAACATATCTTGAGTTGAAGGATTCATTGTCTGACCACCTTCAATTACATAGTCAGCACCAAGTTCTTTAAATATCTTAGTTATTCCATCACCCATAGCTACAGTAATGAAAGCAAAGTTTTTACTTTCTGTAGAAACAGCTTCTTCAGTTTCTTTAGAACTTTCTTCAATTTCTTCTTCACTTAATAAAAGTTCCCTATGTTCTTCTCTCATATTATCAATCTTAATTTTAGATAGTTCACCAATTTTAACTGCCTTAGATAACACTAATCCTGGATCATTAGTATGGATATGAACCTTTATTACATCTTCATAACCAACAACTATCATTGAATCACCTAATGATTCTATTTCATTTTGGAAATCATGTGCTTTAGATGCATCACCTAAAATTATAAATTCAGTACAATATCCAAACTTAATATCAGCTTCAGCTGTAGATTTTGCTCCAACATTTGCACCTGTTGATATTTTAACATCACTTATTTCCGCTTTAATATCTTCTTTAAGTGCTGCTGTCATTCCTTGTAAAATTATATAAAGACCCATTCCACCTGAGTCTACAACTTTAGCTTTCTTTAATGCTGGTAAAAGTTCTGGTGTCTTATCCAACATAACCTTTGCTGCTGCTGTAATTTCTTCTAACAATTCAACTATATCAGTTTTATCACTTTGCATCCCTGCTTCTGCAGCTGCTCTTATAACAGAAAGTATTGTACCTTCAGTTGGTCTCATAACAGCCTTATACGCTGCATCTGAGCCTTGTTTAAATGCTGCTATCACTTGACCTGCATCTGCTTCATCTATTCCTTCTAATCCTTTAGATAAGCCTCTAAGTATTTGTGAAAGAATAACACCTGAGTTACCTCTTGCACCCATTAAAGCACCTTTTGCAAGTATTTTTGATACTTCTCCAATAGATTTTGAATCTGTATTTTCTATTTCCTTAACTGCCGCCTTAAATGTCATAGACATATTTGTACCTGTATCTCCATCTGGTACTGGGAAAACATTTAATGAATTTACAAACTCACTTTCTTCCGATAATCTATTGCTAGCATTTACAACCATGTTATAAAAATCACGGCCATTAATTGATATATATTCCATTGTTACCTCCTACACTCTTACCGCTTGAACATTAACGGTTATAGCAGAAACTTTTAATCCTGTAAAGTTTTCTACGCTATATCTTACCTTTTGAATTATATTATTAGCTATTACAGAAATTTTTGTTCCATACTCAACCATTATATATAATTCTATATTTAATCTATCATCTTCAGTGTAAGTTATTTTTACACCTTTACTTAAGTTTTCTACTCTCATAAGTTCCCAAAAACCTTCACTAGCGTTTTTAGACACCATACCTACAACACCATAGCACTCCATAGTTGATAATCCAACTATTTTTGCTAAGACCTCATCAGAGTAATGTACTTCACCGTTTTCTTTAGAAAATCCAACCATTACAATTCCTCCTCTACTTTCCTTATGTACTATTTTATCTTAGATATTTATATTATTCAAGATTTATATTACGTTAAATATAAATCTTATTATAAAATATTTTATATAACACTTGATTTTTTTATACTTTTTATGATAAAATTCTTATTGTCCTATTGAAGAGATTATCTTCACATAACAAGGAGGTGTTTTCAAATGGCAAGAAGATGCGAAATATGTAACAAAGGCGTTGTTGCTGGAGTTCAATTCAGCCATTCACATCGTCAATCAAAGAGAACTTGGGCTCCTAACATAAAGAAAGTAAAAGCTTTAGTTAACGGAACTCCAAAGACAGTTCATGTTTGTACAAGATGTTTAAGATCTGGAAAAGTTGAAAGAGCACTATAAGAAGGGTTCAAATAGAAAAATGCATTAGGTTTCTAATGCATTTTTTTATTTATATAAAATAAAAAAACAAAACACCTTATATCTTAACAATAATAAAAAGGACAGTAAAACAACCATCCTTTCTTATTATGTAATTACTTATTAGATTTAAAGAAAAACTTTATTATATTGGATAAAAATTTAGGCAATTTTATAGCTACAATTTTCATAACATATCCCCCGCTTAAAAATTTAATTCTATTTCTTTATAATAGTATATGCAGAGAGTTTAAAATTAGTTATATTTTTTAACTAATCCCTTGAATATATAACCATAATAATTCCACTTCTAAACGAAATAGTAATATCCTCATTTAAAAATTCATTACTTATTGCTCTTGGTTCAAGAATGGTCATGTCATAATCATCTAAAAGATATTTAGCCCCTTCAATTGTTACACCAGAAACAGTATCACTCATAGGCATAAAACTTAATGTCTGCCCATAATCTCCTTGCAGAGTTGTTGGCTTATCAATAAAAAATATTCTATTATTATCATCAATAATTTCTAAATCAATTTTATTTTTCAAAGCATCAAATAGCAAACCTATATTTCCCAAAGAATGATCCAGCCTGCTTCCTGTCGCTCCAAATAATATAATATTTTTATAACCAAGCTCCTTAGCTTTTTCATATGCTAATTGAGTATCTGAATAATCCTTATCAGTATTAAAAGAAACTTTTTTAATATTTTTTTCTTCTAAAAAACGAATTGCTTCTTCATGAGCAGAATCAAAATCTCCCATTATAATATCAGGATAAACTTTATACTCATATAAACAATTGCAGCCGCTATCAACTCCTATTATAAAATCATCTTTTTCCAGATAACTTTTTAATAAGCTCTTAGAAGGTTTTTTTCCACCTGTTACAATCACCGCTTTCATTATTTAAAACACTTCAATTCTTTTATATTTTCTTCTACTTTATCTTCTTTAAAAACAGCTGAACCAGCAACTGCAACATTAACGCCTGCCTCTACTACTGATTCAATATTATCTTTTCCTATACCTCCATCTATTTCAATAATAAGTTTCTTATTAAACTTTTCTCTAAGTTCACTTATTTCTCTAACCTTATTTATTGTATAAGGAATAAACTTTTGTCCTCCAAATCCCGGATTAACTGACATTATTAATACCATATCAATTTCAGAAATCAAATCTTTAATCAAAGATGTAGGTGTTCCTGGATTTAATGCTATACCAGCCTTTACTCCTTTTGATTTTATAAGCTGTATAGTTCTATCAATATGTTTATCAGCTTCATAATGAACTGTAATCATATCTGCTCCTGCATTGACAAAATCATCAATAAATCTTCCTGGTTCATCTATCATTAAATGAACATCAAAACACTTATCAGTCTTATCTCTTAATGATTTTACAACTGGTGCTCCAAAAGTAATGTTAGGTACAAATTGTCCATCCATAACATCAATATGTATCCAATCTGCTCCTCCTTTATCTATCCTTTCTACTTCTTTCCCTAACTTTGAAAAATCAGCTGATAAAATTGATGGTGCTATCTTTACCATTTATATTTTCCCCCTTCAATAATTTCTTCTAAAGTTCTTATATAAAACTCATATCTATGTTTATTAATTTTCCCCTCTTCAACAGCCTGCTTTAAAGAACATCCTGGCTCTTTATAATGAACACACCCTCTAAATTTACATGTATCATTATACTCATCAAAATCTGGGAAATAGTACTTTAGCTTTTCTTTTTCTATAAATGTAACATCAAGAGTTGAAAATCCTGGTGTATCAACAATATAACCATTATCTATCTCTATAAGTTCGCTATGTCTTGTTGTATGTTTTCCTCTTCCAATTTTATCACTTACAATACCTGTTTCCATATGTTCTCTATCTACAAGCTTATTAATAAGAGTAGATTTTCCTGCTCCTGAAGGTCCACATAAAACAGTAACATTGCCATTCATTCTTTCTCTTAAAGCTTCTATTCCTAAGCCTTCTTTTGCATTTATAAATAGAACTTCATATCCTATATCAGTAATCTTCTTTTTAACTTCTTCGCGTTCTTCTTCAGAAACAAGATCAACTTTATTTAAGCATACTATTGCCTCAATATTATTACTTTCACATAGGATTAAAAATCTATTTAACAAATCAAAATTCAAATCAGGACTTTTTATTGCAAAAACTACAAAAGCCAAAGTTACATTTGATACAGTAGGTCTTATAAGTTCAGAGGTTCTTTCATGAATTTCTTCTATTACACCTTTTCCTTTTTCAACTTTTATTGTTACATTATCTCCTACCATTGGTTTCATATCTTTATGACGGAACTTTCCTCTTGCTTTACATTCTATAATTCCTTCCTCAGTCTTTATGTAGTAGAAACCGCCTATTCCTTTAATTATTTTTCCTTCCATAATACCTCCAAAATTTTAATTCCTATTATATATAATAACCAGATTTTAATTATAATTGCAAATAATTATTTTCATATTAAAAGAAGAATTTATATCTATAGATTTTTATATCTATAATATAAATTCTCCTTAAAATTTATAACTATTTAAAATTATTTTCCACCTGGCTCCTGTACAGGTTTTTCATTTTCTTTACCTGGCTTTGGCTCTTCTTTACCCGGGTCTGGATTCGGTGACGGTTTTATAGGATCTACTTTATCCTCATCTTTGTCTTTATCCTTGTCTTTATCCTTACTCTCTTCTGTTGCTGGCTTTTTAGGTTTTTCCTCTTCTTTATACTCACCAACATAAATAGTAATAGTACTTCCTGCCTTTACAGAAGAACCTGCACCTTGTGATGCACTAATTACCATGCCATTTTGGTTTTTATCATGTGTTGTTTGTTTTTGTACAGAAACACCAAGACCTGCATTTGATAATCTTCCTTCTGCAGTACTTTGACTTACTCCTACTATTGAAGGAACCTTAACATACTTAACTGCAGCCCCTTTACTAACAACAAGAATAATTTCAGTATCTTCTCCTACTTCTTCACCGGCTTCAGGAGTAGTCCTTATAACATCACCAGAATCAACCTCATCACTATTTTCATACTGTACTGTGATATTAGTTAACTTTTCTTTCTTTAACTTACTTTTTGCATTATCAGCATCATTTCCTATTAAATTAGGCATCTTAATTTTAGTTTCTCCAGCACTTACTATAACTCTAACCTTATCTCCCTTTTTAGCTGTACTTCCCACATCAGGATTAACTTCTAAAATAGTACCTTCTGCCTCTGAACTTTCTTCAGTTCCTGCTTCTTCAAGAACTAATCCTACATCAGATAAAGCTTTTTTAGCTTGAACTAAGGTCATTCCTTTAATATCAGGAACTGTTACATCTTTAGACGATGACCCTTGCAAGGAAAATACACCAACTAATCCCAATATAAGTATCACTGCTGCTGATAAAACACCAATAATCATTTTTTTCTTATTATTAGAATTGCTGCTTTTCCTTCTCCTTCTAGGTTCATCATCATCCTCATCATCGTAATCATCATCATAATAATCGTCATCATCATAATAATCATCATCTTCATCATCTACATTTGATACATCATTCTTTTCAGCCTTTTCAACCAATGGATTAACAGCAGACATTACAATTGTTTTGCCATTATCACTTTCATTCAAATCACCTGCTATAACAGCATTTGGATCTTCCTTAATTCTATCTAAATCAACTAAAAGTTCTCTAGCAGATTGATATCTCTTTCCAGCATCCTTTTCCATAAGTTTTAATATAAGTTTATTCAAACTTTCCGGTATTCTTGAATTCACTTGTTTAGGTGCTATTGGTTCTTCTTGAATATGTTTTAATGCTATAGTAACTGGTGAATCTGCATCAAAAGGAAGTTTTCCTGTAGACATTTCATATAAAACAACACCTAATGAATACAAATCAGTTCTAGCATCAATGAATGTTCCTTTAGCTTGCTCGGGTGAAAAATATTGTGCAGAGCCCATAATTGTTGTTGTATTAGTAAGAGTACTTGAATCAGTTGATTTTGCTATTCCAAAATCTGTAACCTTTATAACACCTTCATCTGTAACTAATACATTTTGTGGTTTAACATCTCTATGAATTATATTATTCTTATGAGCACATTCAAGAGCTCTTGCAATTTGAATACCAATTTTTATTGTTGTTTCATAATTAAGTTTTCCAAACTCTTTTATTACTTCTTTCAGTGTTTTGCCTTGAACATATTCCATAACAATATAATTCAAGTCATCTTGTGTACCTACGTCAAGTACATTTACTATATTATTATCTGATAAAGCAGCTATTGCAGTTGCTTCTCTTTTAAACTTATTAACAATATCAGGATTATCACATAATTCTTTTTTTAATATCTTTACAGCAACATTTCTATTTAGCTTATTACATCTTGCTTTATAGACTATCGACATGCCGCCTTCACCTATTTTTTCAAGTATTTCATACCTATTACCAAGTACTTCACCTATCATACTACCTCTCCTCCAAATAATAAGACTGTAATATTATCTCTGCCTCCCTTGTATTTAGCAAGATTTACAAGTTTATCACAAATATTATTGAAATCTTTATTTTCATTAATAACAGAAACGACTTCATTCTTAGTAACTTCATTTGTTAAGCCATCTGAACATAATAAATATATATTATATGTATTCTTATCTATAACAAATATATCAGAATCTACAACATCACTAGTCCCTACCGCTCTTGTTATTATATTTTTTTTAGGATGATTTGCAGCTTCATCTTCAGTTATCGTGCCAAGATCTACTAATTCTTGAACTAAAGAATGATCTTTTGTAATTTTAACAATTTCGTTCTCATTTATTCCAAAACAAGAGCTATCTCCAACATTGGCTACAATAACTTTATTATCTAATTCTAAACATGCAATAACTGTAGTGCCCATTCCCTTTAAAGTATTATCATTTAATGAATGATTATAAATTTCCAAATTAACATAACTAATAGCATCTTTTAAAACATTTATACCAAGGCCGTCACTATAATATTTTTTTACAAAGTCAACAATACCTTCTGCAGCCATTTTACTAGCTACTTCTCCTGCATTATGACCTCCCATACCATCAGCTACTACATATATATTAAAATCATTATCTTCATGATAGCATACAAAATCTTCATTTAGGCTTCTAACCATTCCTACATCACTTAAAAAACCAATCATAAATCTTTATCCCCCTTTTCTAAATATGGGTTTTATTTATTATCTTGCGCTTTAATATAACTTCTTCTAAGCTGCCCACAAGCTGCATTAATGTCACTTCCCATTTCTCTTCTCACAGTCACTTCTATACCATGATTTTTAAGAACTTCCTCAAAATTTTCTATAGTTTTTTGTGAAGATCTTTTAAAAGAGTTTTCTTTCACTTCATTAACAGGAATTAAGTTAACATGACATAATATACCTTTTAGTAACTTTCCTAAAGATTTAGCATCTTCTACACTATCATTTACATCTTTTACTAATGAATATTCAAAAGTAATTCTTCTACCTGTTTTATTAATATAATTTTCACAAGCTTCTAAAATTTCTTTAATTGAATATTTATTTGCAATAGGCATAATTTCTCTTCTCTTTTCATCGCTAAAAGCATGTAAAGATATTGCAAGGGTTATGCTAAAATTTTTATCGGCCATTTCATAAATCTTAGGTACAATACCACAAGTTGATAAAGTTATGTGTCTTTGCCCTATGTTCAATCCATAATCAGCATTTACCAACTCTAAAAATTTCATTACATTATCATAATTATCTAATGGTTCTCCACTACCCATAAGTACAACATTAGAAATTCTTTCTTTAATTAAATGCTGTGCAATTATAATTTGAGATAATATTTCACCAGCTGTTAAATTTCTAACTCTTCCTTCCAGAGTAGATGCACAAAACTTACATCCCATTCTACATCCTATTTGAGTGGATATACAAATAGAATTTCCGTGTTTATATTTCATTATTACACTTTCAATTAAGTTTCCATCACGAAAAGCTAACAATAGCTTTTTAGTTCCATCAATCTTGGATTCATACATTTTTTCCACCTTAGGAATTTCTATATAAAAGTTATTACTTAATTTTTCTTTAAGATTATTAGGAATATTTTTCATCCCTTCAAAATTCCATACTTCTTTATAAATCCAAGAGAATACCTGCTTAGCTCTAAAGGCACTCTCTCCATTTTCCTTCATCCAACACTGCAATTCTTCTAATGTAAAATCTAATAAATTTTTCATATAACGCTCCTAATTTTTACGTATCTTAGCCATAAAGAATCCATCCATATATTCATTAGGAAGTATTGTTAGCATTCCTTCCTTATCATATTTGAATTCCTTTCCTCTACCAACAAATATTTTTTCTATTTGTGCATCTTTATACTTTTCAGCAAACCATTTAACATTTTCTTCATTTTCTTCTTTATTTAAAGTACATGTAGAATAAACCATTATTCCACCTTGTCTTAAATATTCCCAAGCATTCTTCATTATATTTCTCTGTACTTCAACCATATCTTTTAAATCTTTTCTCTTTTTATTATATTTTATTTCAGGTTTCTTTCTTATGATTCCAATACCAGAACAAGGAACATCAATAAGAATTTTATCTGCTTTATTAATTAAATCTGCACTTAATTTTGTAGCATCCATTTGATTTAATTTAACATTTGTTAATCCTAATCTTTGACAGTTCTCTTTTATAAGTTCAAGTTTTTGTTCATGAATATCATAAGCCAATACTTCACCAGTATTATGTAAAATTTCAGCAATATGAGTTGTTTTTCCTCCTGGAGCAGCACAAAGATCTACTATAGTTTCACCTTCTTTTATATCTAATAAAGGAGCAACCATCATTGCACTTTCATCTTGAACAGTTATTTTTCCTTCTGCAAATAACTTATTTTTTTCTACAGATTTTCCACCTGTTATAGCAATAGCTTCTGGACATACAAATCCTTCTTCTATATTGTAGCCTTCTTCCTCTAATGCTTCATATACTTCTTCATAATCAGCTTTAACATCATTAACTCTTACAGTCACCATAGGCACACTATTTAATCCTTCTAATATTCTTAAGGTTTCCTCTTCACCATATTGTTTAAATAACATTCTTATCATCCATGGCTCAAAAGAAAATTTATAGCTAATTTCATCTATTTTATTTCTAAAGTTTATATCAAAAGAACCATTCTTTTTAACAAAGTTTCTTAATATTCCATTAACTAATTTTGAATCTTTTTCCGAAATTTCTTTTGCAAGTTCTACAGCTTCATTTACTGCTGCATATGAAGGTATTTTATCTAAAAAGTGCATCTGGTAAATTGCTATTCTCAAAATATTTAAGATAGTTTTATCCATAACTGATGTATCTCTAACAAAAGAATCTATAATCATATCTAATGTTTTTAATCTTCTTAAAGTTCCATAAACTATTTCTGTCACTAAACTTTTGTCAGCATCTGAAAGGTCTGATTCATTTAATTCTCTTGAAAGAATTATATTTGAATATGCTCCCTCTTCAGTAATTCTATTTAATACTTTAACTGCAATCTTTCTACTATTCATATTTTTACCTCTTTAATCATTTCTATTACTTATAGCAATTAACCTAACTAATTGAGAAATTGCCATTATAGCTGCTGCTACATATGTCATAGCTGCCGCTTCTAAAACCTTCTTTGCACCTTTCAATTCATCACCATATAAAATACTTCTTGAATCTAATATTTTTAAAGCCCTGTTTGAAGCATTAAATTCTACTGGAAGTGTTATGATTTGAAATGCCACTACTGCTGAGAACATTATTATACCTATATAAACTAAAGGTTTTACTGATAATATTAAACCTGCGATAAATAAAATCCATGAAAATGACTGACTAAAATTAACCACAGGGGCAATTGAATTTCTCATACGTAAAGGACTATAACTTTCAGCATGCTGCATTGCGTGGCCACATTCATGAGCTGCAATACCTGCCGCTGCAATAGTAGCTCCATTATACACCTCTGGAGATAATCTTAAAACTCTAGACCTTGGGTCATAATGATCTCCAAGATGACTATTCACTATTTCTATAGGAATATCATAAAGTCCTGCTGCATCTAAAATCATTCTTGCTATCTGTTGACCTGTGTAGCCAGTAAAAGTTCTTACTTTACTATATTTATTGTAAGCAGAGCTCACCTTAGCTTGAGCCCAAAAGCTTAATAATAATGCAGGCACTAAAAATAGATAAGTTGGATCAAAACCATAATAGAATCCTCTGTGCATACTCTTCACTCCTATCTTAACACTATATTAGCATCAATTTTGTGACCATTTATATATTGTTCAATTGTTAATGGCTTCTTATTAGGAAATTGAACTTTTTTAATTAAAAGCACCCCTTCACCACAAGCAACCTTCATTCCTTCTTTACTTACATCTAATATAGTTCCATTTGTTTTATTATGTTTTTCTTTTAAAACTTTTGATTCAAAAATCTTCATTTTATCATCATTGTAATTAGTATATGCAATTGGCCATGGATTTAAGCCTCTTATTAAATTATGGATTTTCTCTGCTGAATCATCCCAATTTATAAGTGCCATATTTTTATCTAGCATTTTTGCATAAAAAGTTTCATCACTTTGTTTTTCTGGTGTTATTTCACCTTTAACCATTTTTTCAATTGTTTCCTTAAGAAGATTTGCTCCTCTTTCTTTAAGGATGTCATATAATTCACCTGCAGTCATTTCATCTGGAATTTCTACTTCATCCTTCATCAGCATATCACCAGTATCTAATCCTACATCCATAAGCATTGTAGTATTACCAGATACCTTTTCACCATTTATTACAGCCCATTGAATTGGAGCAGCTCCTCTATACATTGGAAGAAGTGATCCATGTAGATTTATACAGCCATACTTCGGAATATCTAATACTTCCTTTGTAAGTATCTGACCAAAAGCTACTACAATAATAAAATCTGGTTCCATCTTTTTTAGTTCTTCAATCATTTCTTGTTCTTCTTTAAGCTTTATTGGCTGGTATACAGGAATATCATGTTGAACTGCTACTTCTTTAACATCTGAAAAAGCTAATTTTTTACCTCTTCCTTTAGGTCTATCAGGCTGTGTAAAAACAGCCTTAACCCCATAATTTTCAATAAGCATTTTTAATGCAGGAACTGCAAAATCAGGCGTTCCCATAAAAACTATGTTCATTTATTTTCCTCCTAATTATTTAACGTGATCTACAAATAATATACCATCTAAGTGATCATTTTCATGACAAACAGCTCTTGCTAAAAGTTCTTCAGCTTCAAGCACAAATTCTTCACCTTTTTCATTTAATGCTTTAACTTTCACATAATTAGGTCTTCTAACATCTTCGCTGACTCCTGGAATACTTAAACATCCTTCTTCTCCATCTTGAACACCTTTTGTTTCTAGAATTTCAGGGTTTATAAATACTCTTAGCCCTTCACCATCATAAACATCTATAACAAAAATTCTTTTTAATATTCCAACTTGTGGTGCTGCAAGACCTACACCATCTGCCTTATACATCGTTTCTCCCATATCCTTAATTAATGTTTGTATTTTAGCATCAATTTTATCTACTACCTTTGATTTCTTTCTTAATACTTCGTCGCCTTCTAATCTTATATTTCTAATTGCCATATTTTAATTCCTCCTAAGCCATATTATTGGGATTTATATCTATACTTACTCTTATATCATTATATACACTCTTTGTTAATTCATAAAGAGTATCTTTAATTATTTTTCTTAATTCTATATTAATTTCTCCTTTTATTATTATTTGCCACCTATATTTTTCCTTTATTTTGGTAATTATACAAGGTGTAGGTCCTAAAATTTGAATATCTTCCTTATCTTTTAGAACTTCCTTTAATAAATTTCCTGCCTTAGTCATAAATGTTCTTAATTTTTCCTCATTAACAGACAATCCATTAATTAATAATATCTTACTAAAAGGTGGATAGTTCATTGCTTTTCTTATCTTTATCTCTTCTTGATATAATTCTTCATACTTATTGTTAACAGCATAATTCAAACTCATGCTTTCAGGTGTATAAGTTTGAACTAATACCTGTCCTTTCTTCTCTCCTCTTCCAGCCCTGCCTGCTACTTGAGTTATAATCTGATAAGTTCGTTCATCTGCTCTATAATCAGGTATATTTAACGAAATATCTGCTGCTAAAATTCCTACTAACGTTACATTTTCAAAATCAAGCCCTTTAGATATCATTTGAGTACCTATGAGAATATCTCCTTCACCATTTTTAAAAGCATTATATATTCTTTCATGTGAATCCTTAGTTCTTGTTGTGTCAACATCCATTCTAAGAATTCTAGCCTTAGGAAATAATTTATGTACTTCTTCCTGCACTCTTTCTGTCCCTGCACCAAAAAATTTTACATACTTACTTCCACACTTAGGACATATTTTAGTTTGTTTTATAGCTCTCCCGCACAAATGACATACTAAATATCCATTCTTATGATAAGTCATTGACACATCACATTCTGGACATTTAAAAACATATCCGCAGCTTCTACATGATACAAATGTTGAAAATCCTCTTCTATTTAAAAATAATATTGTTTGTTCACCTTTTGATAAGTTTTCCTCAACTGCTTTACGAAGCTTTCTACTCAAAATAGATAAATTACCTGATTTTATTTCATCTCTCATATCTATTATTTCCGTATCAGGTAAGGGTTTATTACTAACCCTATTTTTCATTTCTACAAGTTTTAATCTTCCATTTTGCGCTTCATAATAGCTCTCTATAGATGGAGTTGCCGAACCTAAAACATATTTACAATTTTTTATCTCACATAAAAACTTTGCAACTTCTTTTGTATTATACTTAGGGTTATGATCAGACTTATAGGTATTTTCATGTTCCTCATCTATTATGATAAGTCCTAGATTTTTTAGTGGCAGAAATATTGCACTCCTTGCACCTACAACTAGAGAAGCTTCTCCTTTTTTTATTCTAAACCACTCATCATATCTTTCTCCAGGAGATAATTTACTATGAAATAATGCTACATTCCTTCCAAAACGACCTTTAAATCTTTCAATCATCTGAGGTGTCAAAGCTATTTCAGGAACAAGCATTATTGCCGATTTTCCAGCACTCAAAACTTCAGAAACAAGATTCATATATACCTCTGTTTTTCCAGATCCTGTAACACCTTTTAAGAGATATCCTCTATCCTCAGATGTCATAATTGTGCTTATTGCCCTCTTCTGTTCATCATTTAAAATCTTCTTTGAATCTTCATTATATATTCTATTATTATATCTATACACTATCTTATCTTCAGCACAAATATAATTTTCTTCTAATAGCTTATTTATTGTATATAATGAGAAATTAAATTCTTTACTAAGTTCAGTTTTTGTATATTCTCCATCATTATTTTTGATAAATTCAATTAAATTTTTGTAATTTTCCTTTTCCTTAAACTTACCTTCTAATTCTCTCACATATCCAATGACTATCTTTTTTTTATTTTTCACACCACTCATCAACCCAGTAGGTATGATACATCTTATTGCATCTATATATTTACATAAATAAGTTTCTCTTAAAAACTCAATAACTTTCAAATCATCTCTAGATAATATAGGTTCTTCGTCAGCTATAGATGCTATATATTTGATTCTCTTTATATTTTCAACGCCTTCACATTTTAAACCAACTACAAACCCTTCAACAGGTCTGTTTCCTTTTCCAAATGGCACCTTCACACGATGGCCCACCTGAATAATTTCATTATGCTCTTCTTTTACTTTATAGGTGAAGGGTCTGTCAATTTCTATTGCTTCACTATTAATAATTACTTCCGCATATAAATCTATCACTTATTCCTTCACAACTCCTTTATAATAGAAAAAGCGCCTTTAGCGCTTTTTCATAATTATGTCAAATAAATTTTCTGCAACTTCTCTTTTGCTCATTTTGTTTAGGACAACCTCATTACAATCTCTCGAAATTATTGTAACCCTATTATCATCTGAACCAAATCCTGTATCACTACAAGTAATATCATTAGCTACGATATAATCAAGATTTTTTCTTTCAAGTTTTCCTTTAGCATTAGAAATAAGATTTTCACTTTCAGCAGCGAATCCTACTAAGATTTGTTTCTTCTTTTCAGAACCTAATGTCATTAAAATATCTCTATCCCTTACAAGCTCAATAACAAGATTGTCATCACCTTTTTTTATCTTTTGTTTACTAACTTCTTTTGCTTTATAATCTGCAACTGCTGCAGACATAATTACGATATCAGCATCATCATAATTTTCTTTTACTTTTTCATACATCTCAGCGTTAGTAGACACTTTTATTGTTTTTACACCTTGAGGTTCATCTAAAGATACAGGACCTGAAACAAGTACAACTTCTGCTCCTCTATCTCTAGCTTCTTTCGCAATTTCATACCCCATTTTTCCAGTAGATCTATTAGAAATAAATCTAACAGGATCCAAATCAGACCTAGTAGGGCCAGCACTTATTACAACTTTTTTGTTAACTAAATCTTTTTTATCATGTAATTCAGTAAGTACTCTTTCTACTATAACTTCTGGCTTAGGAAATTTCCCCTTTCCTATATCCCCACAAGCTAGCCTTCCACTATCTGGCTCTATAAATTCATATCCTAAAGATTTTAGTTTTTCAATGTTCCCTTGTACTATGGGATTTTCATACATATTAGTATTCATAGCTGGTGCAAATATAACCTTAGATTTACAAGCCATTATAGTTGTAGAAAGCATATCATCTGCTATTCCATTTGCAACTTTACCTATTATATTGGCAGTTGCTGGTGCAACTAAAAGACAATCAGCTTTCTGTGCTAAACTTATATGCTGTATCTCCCATGCTTTAGGTTCCGCAAACATATCAGTAACAACCATATTTTGACTTATAGATTGAAATGTTAGAGGTGCTACAAATTTAGTAGCACTTTCAGTCATTATTACTCTAACTTCAATATCTTTCTTTCTAAAAGCACTTGCAATATCTAAAGCTTTATAAACAGCGATTCCGCCTGTAACCCCAAGCACAACACACTTTTGTTTATTCATTATCCTCATCAGCTTCTTCGTCTAACTTTGAAATTGATGGCACGTATGAAACAGCGCCTTCATTTACTTCATTTATAGCAATTGTTAGTGGCTTTATTGAATCTGCGTCTACTAATTCTTCTGCTCCGTCTATTAATTGTCTAGCTCTCTTAGATGTTACTATAACTAAAGAGTATCTATCTTCTACCTTTTCTAATAATTCTACTACCGATGGATTAATCATTGTATTCTTCATTATTTATACCCTCCTTGCAATCTGGCAATACGTTGTCTTTTATTCTGTCTACTCTACAGCTTTCTGCCGCTAATATATGCTCTATTTTTTCCACTGCAGCTTCTACTGTATCATTTATAACACCATAGTTATATTTTGATATATAGTTTATTTCTTTATATGCTGAAGTGAATCTCTTCATTAATGATTCTGGAGTTTCACTTCCTCTATTAATTATTCTTTGTTTTAATTCTTCCATTGATGGTGGAAGTATGAATATAAACACTCCATCTTCCCCACAATTTTCTTTAACTTTTAGTGCTCCTTGAATATCTATTTCAAGAATTACATTCTTTCCACTTTCAAGCATTTCTTCTACTTTTGACTTTGGTGTACCATAATAATTCCCATACACTTCAGCCCATTCTAAAAAGTCATTTTCCTTAACTTTTTCTATAAACTCTTCTTTTGTTTTGAAATAGTAATTCACACCGTGAACTTCACCTTTTCTAGGCTCCCTTGTTGTTGCAGAAACTGAAAGGAATAAATCATCACGCTTTTCTAATAATGCTTTACAAATAGTTCCTTTCCCTGCTCCTGATGGTCCTGAAATAACTATTAATATTCCTCTATCCATTAATCTTCAACCTCGTCTACTGCCTCATCTTTATTTGATAATCTATGAGCTACAGTTTCTGGTTGAACTGCTGAAAGTATAACATGATCAGAATCAGTAACAATTACAGCTCTTGTTCTTCTTCCATATGTAGCATCAATAAGCATACCTCTATCTCTTGCTTCTTGAATTATTCTCTTAATTGGTGCAGATTCTGGACTTACTATAGCTATAAGCCTATTTGCAGAAATTATATTTCCAAAACCTATGTTTATAAGTTTTATACCCATTATTATTTCCTCCTTTTATTATTCAATATTCTGAACTTGTTCTCTTATTTTTTCAATTAAGTTTTTTATATCAATGACTAAATTAGTCATATTCATATCATTACATTTTGATCCTATTGTATTAGTTTCTCTATTCATCTCTTGAATTATAAAATCAAGCTTTCTTCCTATTGACTCATCAAGAGATAATGTCTTTCTCATTTGACTTAAATGACTATACATTCTTGTAATTTCTTCATCAACAGCAACCTTGTCAGCAAATATAGCTACTTCTTGTGCTATTCGTTCTTCATTGATATCTATATCTTTAGTAAGTTCTTTTATTCTTTCTTCAAGTTTTGCTTTATAAGCCTTGGGAACTTCATCTGCAAAAGCTTCTATTTCTTTTACATTCTTCTCAATTTCATCAAGTTTAATATATATATCATCCTTAAGTTTCTCGCCTTCAATTTCTCTCATCTCTACCATTTTATCTAGAGCTGATTCTAATAAAGGCTTAATTTCTGTTAAAATTTCATCTAAATCTTCATCTTCTGTTTCAAGGGTTATTATATCTGGTATTTTTACAATCTTACTTACTGTTATATCATTTTCTATATCTAAAGAATTAGAAAGTTCTTTTAAACAATCATAATAATCCTTAGCAAGTTCAAGATTTAATACAGGTTTAGCATTGCCTTTACCATAATTTTTATAGTTTATAAAAACATCTACTTTACCTCTTTTAATTCTTGAACTAATTACTTTTCTCAAATCTTCTTCTAAAGCAATCATAAACTTAGGTAATCTTATGTTTATATCAAGATATCTATTGTTAACACTTTTCATTTCTATTGAAAATAAATAATCATTACCTTCTTCACCTTGTGCCCTTCCAAAGCTAGTCATACTTTTTACCATTACTTATTTCCACCTCCCTCAAACATCTAATTCATAATAATTCATTATTATTTTTTCGTCAATAATTTGTTTACAATTTGTTAACATTTAATTTTATTCCCCAAAATAATACTGGAACTGAAGTAATTAATCCTAATCGCATTACTCACCACCCCAAATCATATTTAATCCATTCATATTATCAAATAATTTTGAACATATATTTATAAATTCATCTTTCTTCATACCTTTCATTCCTGACTCAGCAATTATAAGTTCCAATTCACCTTCTATCTTTTCCTTATATTCTACATTAAGCTTAAGTTTTGGGTAAAAAATCTCAATATTTTATTAAGACTAAAAAGAGGCGCTGCTATAATTTAGCAACACCTCATATCTTTATTCTTAACTCTGCCATTCCATTTTAAATCCGAAACCTTTTAAATCTGTTTTGTTAACTCTTTCAATAAATTTTTCATTTATAAAAACAGATTTATCTTTAAACTTACCACAAATATATACTTTAAATAAGTACTTATTTTTTATATTTTGCTTTATAC
>CAKVFO010000067.1 GCA_934746785.1 uncultured Clostridium sp.
ACGACTTACATATCAGAAAGCCAGTTATAATCAGTGCTCGCTCTCAAAAAAAGTTTTTAATTTCCTATACGTTAAAAGATGTATCAAAAAAGTATATTTCACCCAAAATACTTTTGATACATCCTTTCTATTATATCATTCCCCCATCAGCACGTATAATTTGTCCTGTTATATAGCTTGAATCATCACTACATAAAAAAACTGCTGTTTTTCCTATTTCTTCGGATTCTCCAAACCTTCCCATAGGAATTTCCTCTTCTAACTCTTTTTTATCTTCATCTCTTAAAAAAGAATTCATTTTTGTATTAATAACGCCTGGTGCAATAGCATTCACACGTATCTTGGAAGGTGCCATTTCCTTAGCTAAAGCCTTTGTAAATAAATTAATTCCTCCTTTTGAAGCAGAATATAAAACTTCACAAGAAGCACCAACATCCCCCCACATAGATGATATATTTAAAATAGCTCCACCTCTTGACAACATATGAGGTATTACATTTTTAGTAAGATACATTGCTCCCAGCAAGTTACTTTTTATTAAATTATCTATTTCATCTTTACCTGCATCCATAAATAATCCAATAACACTTCTTCCAGCATTATTTACTAAAATATCAATTTTACCAAAGTGCTTAATAGTTTCATTCACTATTTCTTCAGTCGCTTCAAATATAGAAATATCTTTCTTTATCTTTATCGCAGATACCCCTATTTCCTTTAACATATTTAAAGTCTCTTCTGCACCTATATCATCTTTTGAATAGTTTACTACAATAGCTGCACCTTCTCTAGCAAATTCTAGGGCAATTCCTCTTCCTATTCCTCTCGAAGCACCTGTTACTATAGCTACTTTTCCTGTTAATTTTCCCATATAGTTTCTTCCTTTTTTACTTATTTTAAAACTTCTAAAAATACTCTTAAAGCATTCTTATAATATATTTTTTCTATTTCATCATAAGAAAATCCTTCTTTATTTAATATCTCTGCTAGTTTATTCATTTCAGAAGCATCTTTAATTTCAACTTTATTCTCTATCCCATCAAAATCACTTCCTAATGAAATAACATCTATACCACCTACATTTTTAATGTGTTTTATATGTTTAACCATATCATCAATAGAGGATACTTTATTATTTCCAAGAAAATCAGAACAAAAGTTAATTCCTATAACTCCCCCCTTATCTGCTAATAACTTTATCATATCATCCGTTAAATTTCGTGGATGCTTTTTTATACTACGACTATTCGAATGAGAAGCAATAAAAGGTTTCTTACATCTTCTTACTAAATCATAAAAACCAGCATCTGATAAATGAGATACATCTGGAATTATTCCTACTCTCTCCATTTCAGATACAATTTCAAATCCTTTTTCCTCTAGGCCTCTATCTTTATAAATATAATTATAATTTGGATAGCCAATTTTATTTTTATAATTCCATGTCAAAGTTATTATTCTTATGCCTTTATCATATACCCTCTGTACATTCTCTACATTACCACCTAGTACATCACCTTCTTCTATTGATAGAAAAGCCCCTATTTTCCCCTGCTTCTCAACCTCATTCAACTCATTAATATTTTTAACTATTTCAATATATTTTTTATTTTTTTCAAATTCATTGATTAAATTCTTATACATTATTTCAAATTCTAAATATAGATCTTCTACTTCTCCCGCATTTATAAAGAATGCAAAAACCTGAGCTAATGACTGTCCTTTCTTTAACTTTTCAATATCTACACTAAATTTATTTTTCCTTAATCCTTGATTTTCATATAACATTCTTCCTGCTGTATCACAATGTAAATCTATAAATCTCATCAAATCACCTCTTCATATTTAACTTATAATACACTAATAAGATTATAATAACATTAATCAATTTACTTATATTTACATATATTGAAGTTTATTCAAATTAATGCTATAATATATTTATATTTTTGATAGGTGGTGACTTTATTGTATAAAATAATTACTATCTGCTGTGGCAATGTAAATTGCTATTTAATTGACTGTGGCGATTTTGCCATTCTAATAGATACTGCTAAAAAAAAGTATAGGGAATTTCTACTTGAAAAATTAAAATCTTATACTATTCCATTAATAATATTAACACATGGTCATTGCGATCATATTGCTAATGCCGCTTTTCTAGCAAAACACTTTAATGCTAAAATAGCTATGCATAAAGATGATTACAAATTATCTAAAAATAACTTAATTAACAATATATACTCAAATTCTTTTTTAGGTCCATTATTCAAAAAAGCATCACTATGGGATTTTAAAAATACAAATGTAGACGATTTCGAACCTGATATATTCCTTGAAGATGGACAAACCTTAGCCAGCTTTAATATAAATGCAAAAATACTTCATTTACCAGGCCACACAAAAGGTTCAATAGGAATACTAGTTAATAATAATGAACTTATTGCAGGCGATATATTTATGAATTTTTTATATCCCTGTGAAGCTATTATTGCTGAAGATATTGATATGCTTAGAAAAAGTATATCTAAAATCGATTCTCTAAATTTAAAAGTTTTATATCCTGGTCATGGAGGTGCTATTACTTCTGTTAAAGTTAATTTTTAAAAAACTTCTATGAATGTAAAAAAGCGGCCGACGCCACGCTTTTTAGCGCAGGAAGCAGCTTTGTTAAAGCCTGTCAAAAGGTTCTAAAAGCAAAATTGGAGGATAGAAGTAATATTTTTATGCTCCAAATTACAACCAGTCGCTTAAAAACATTACTTCTACCTCCTTAAATACTAATGGAAATTTTGCTTTTCGGTTCTTTTGCGGCACTACATTTTTCTTTTTAACGTATTGGACGACTTACATATCAGAAAGCCAGTTATAATCAGTGCTCGCTCTCAAAGAAAGTTTTTAATTTCCTATACGTTTAAAAAGAGCTTGAAATGAAAACTCATTCCAAAGCTCTTTTTTACATATATTAATTAATATAAAGGATGTTTATCACTTAATGCAACAACCTTTTCTCTAATAGCTGTTAAATCTCCATCCTTATTTTGAATTGCTTCATCAATAATTTCAGCAACTACTTTCATATCTTCTTCTTTAAATCCTCTTGTAGTTACTGCTGCTGTACCTATTCTTACTCCTGAAGTTACAAATGGACTTCTAGTTTCATTTGGAACAGTATTCTTATTTAATGTAACTCCTATAGAATCAAGTAATTGTTCTGCCTCTTTTCCTGTTATGTCTTTATTATTAAGATCAACTAGAATTAAATGATTGTCAGTACCATTTGACACCAATTTAAATCCTCTATTTACTAATTCATCAGCAAGAGCTTTACAATTCTTAACTACTTGTTCTGCATATACCTTGAAACTTGGGTCTAATGCTTCTTTTAAGCATACAGCCTTTGCAGCAATTACATGCATTAAAGGGCCACCCTGCATTCCTGGGAATATGTTTTTATCTAAATCTTTAGCAAACTTTTCTTTACAGATAATTAGCCCGCCTCTTGGTCCTCTTAAAGTCTTATGTGTTGTAGTTGTAACAAAATCAGCATATGGAACTGGTGATGGATGAACTCCTCCAGCAACTAATCCTGCTATATGTGCCATATCTACCATTAAATAAGCACCAACTTCATCAGCAATTTCTCTAAACTTCTTAAAATCTATAACTCTAGGATATGCACTAGCCCCTGCTACTATAAGCTTTGGTTTACATTCTAGTGCAACTTTTCTTATTTCTTCATAATCAAGCATTTCTGTTTCCTTATTCACTTTATAAGAAACAACATTAAATAATTTTCCTGAAAAGTTTACTGGTGAACCATGAGTTAAGTGTCCTCCATTACTTAAATCCATCCCCATTATAGTGTCTCCTGGTTTTAAAACAGTAAAATATACTGCCATATTAGCTTGAGACCCTGAATGTGGCTGAACATTTACATGTTCTCCCCCAAATAGTTCTAAAGCTCTTTTTCTTGCAAGATTTTCAACTTCATCAACTATATAGCATCCTCCATAATATCTTTTTCCTGGATATCCTTCAGCATATTTATTTGTTAAGTATGATCCCATTGCTTCCATTACAGCTTGACTTGTAAAGTTTTCAGATGCAATAAGTTCAATACCTTTTTGCTGTCTATTCTTTTCCTTTTCTATTAGACTATATATTTCTTCATCTACTTTTGATAAATTTTCAAAATTCATATTTCACACCCCAATTTTTTCTTTTTCTTAAATTATACGTTTAATTACTGCAATTATCAACATATATTTTAAAAATTAAATTTCTTTCATCTCTCATCTTTTACCTTGTAGTATACTATTAAACTACTAATATTATTCTTTATCTTTATATTATTAATATTTTGTAATGAAATATTTAAGTTTAATTTTTATGTGCTATAATACATTTATAATTTTAAGAATTGGAGATTTCTTTATGGATATAAATATGGATAAAATTCTTCAAGTTTCAAGTCTAGCTGGACAAATATTATTACAAAGCGGAGCTGAAACTTATAGAGTTGAAGAAACAATCTGCCGAATATGTTTATCTTTTGGTGCAGATAGTGTAGATAGCTTTGTTACTCCTACAGGTATTATAGTTTCTTTATATAAAAATAATAAAACATACAGTACTCTAAAACGAGTTACTTCAAGAGGAGTAGACCTAAATAAAATTGACAAAATTAATAATCTGTCAAGACTTATTGAAAAAGAAAAAATGAATATTGATTTATTCTACAATGCCCTAAAAAAAATTGAATCAGGTGATAGATATTCTATTCCAGTCACATTAACTTTTTCTGCCCTTGCTGCTGGAAGTTTTGCTCTAATTTTTGGAGGAGACTTTAAAGATATGATATCTGCTACAATTATTGGACTTTTAATACAAATACTATCCTTAAAACTATCAAGTTTATCTGTAAATTCATTTTTTATTAACTCAATATGTGGTGCAATGTCATCTGCTTTATCAATACTTTTATTTAACATGAATATTGCATCTCAAATCGATAAAACCAACATTGGTGCAATAATGCTGCTAGTACCTGGGCTTGCAATTACTAATGCAGCTAGAGATATTATTGCTGCTGATTACTTATCTGGGATAACAAAAGCTGCTGAAGCCTTTTTAATTGCCGTTGCTATTGCTGTTGGTTCAGGAACTGTATTAAGCTTTTGGCTTAATACTTTAGGAGGTACGTTATAATGATATTTCAAACACTTGCTGCTATTATAGGATCTTTAGGTTTTTCAATAATTTTTAATATAAAAGGAAAGAATCTTATTTTTGCCGCTTTAGGTGGCGGAGTAAGCTGGCTATCATATCTTATATTTTTAAAAATTGGACTTTCCGGCTTACTAGCTATGTTTTTATCTTCTATAATATTTAGTATTTACTCTGAAGTTTTTGCAAGGATATTAAAAACTCCAGTTACAACACTTGTTATTTGCTGTCTTATCCCTCTTGTGCCTGGTGCAGGAATGTATAATACAATGTATGCAATAGTAACTGGAAAAACTTCAGAAGCTTTAAATCTTGCCTTAACAACCCTTGCAAGTGCAGGTAATCTTGCTTTAGGTATAATTTTAGTTTCTACAATAACAATACATATTAAATTATATAAACAATCAAATAGTAAAAAAAGGTACTGAATTAAATAAATCCAGTACCTTTTTAACCTAAGCGTGGCGTCAGCCACTTTGTTCTATAATAAAACTTATCCTCTCATTACTATAAAAGTAAGATAACCTGCATAAGTTAATAAATATATAATTCCTTCAACTCTTCCAATTTTCTTTTCCTTGTTTTTATTAATAAATATAGAGACACCAATAAGTAATGTAATTACTATAAAGAATAAAAAGTCTACTCTTAAAACTGACCCTACAGAACAAGGATTAATAGCTGTAGATGTACCTAATATTAGAAGTAAATTAAATATGTTAGATCCTAATACATTTCCTAATGCCATTTCCTTTTCGCCCTTTAAGGCTGCTACAACAGATGTAACCAGTTCAGGAAGAGATGTACCCATTGCTACTATAGTAAGACCCACTAGCTTTTCACTCATGTTTAAAGATAAGGCAATAGCTGTTGCAGAATCAACTACTAAATTACCTCCAATTACAATACCCGCTATTCCAACAAGTATTCTCAATATGTTTGATAAAGACTTTATTTCCCCGCTATTTTCTTCCTTAACACCATCTTTTATAGATGCTTTAACTAATATTATGATATAAGCAACACATGCTGCTAGTAATATAAATCCATCTACCCTAGATAATTCTCCATCTATACCAACTGTTATACCAAATATTAATACATATGATAATATAGCTACAAGTGTATTAACTATATAATCCCTTTTAATTGTTTCCTTTTTAAATAATATAGGTGCTGCAATAGCTGTGCCACCTAAAACAACTAATGTATTAAATATATTAGATCCTAATAAATTTCCAATTACAAGTTCATTAGTTCCTTGTAGTGCAGATACTATACTTACAGATAATTCTGGTGCACTAGTTCCTAAAGAAACAATTGTTAATCCAACTATAACTGATGGTATTCCTATCTTCTTAGCTAAATTAGCCGCCCCATCAACAAAAATATCTGCACCTTTTATCAATAAGAAAAATCCTACTATTAAAACAATATAATTCATGTGCCTTCCTCGCTTTTCTTTTAATGTATAACTTTTATTCTATACTATTGCCCTAGTATTGACAATATTTTTAAGGCTATTATATGTTCTAGATGCAAAATAATTTAATTATAATAATTAGTATTTACTATTAAAAATATTAACTTAATTAGAAGTAATAAATATTCTTACTAATTAAGTCAATATATTAATTATCTACCCTTTTGAAAAGGAATCATTTCCTTTAGAACCAAAATCTTTTTCCCAGG
Organism: uncultured Clostridium sp.; assembly: GCA_934746785.1. GTDB lineage: Bacteria > Bacillota > Clostridia > Clostridiales > Clostridiaceae > Clostridium. The sequence continues at coordinate 6,922 of CAKVFO010000067.1, forward strand.
CCTCATCTGCATATGGTTTAAACTTTTCTGAAAGTTTATCCAATTCTTCTTGAAAATCTTTATCATTTAACATAGCATCAGCACTTGCTTCTGTGGGATGAGCTTTTACAGATTCAGCTACTTCTCTTATAACATTTGGATTATCTATCATCATACATGGCATGAGCATATTATCATTATATGGCTGTCTCTTTCTTAATTCTGTAAATAACTCTCCTCTAAATATATCTATAAGACTCTTATCTTTAACATTATCTACTGATATATGAGCAAATATACATGGCTCTACGTCTCCATTTGAATTAATATGACAGTAATATTTTCCCGCAATACATCCTCCAACATAAGGTGCATCATTAAAAAAATCTATAGTAAAGTATGGTTTAGTACTTCGTATATTTCTTGCTCTTCTTCCAAGTTCTATCCTCTGTTGGGGCTTCAGCATATCTTTTACATTAGGCTTATCACCTACTGGCATATATATGAAATACCAACTCATTCTTGATCCCTTTTCTATTAACATATCTATAAATTTATCGCTAGACACTGTCTCCATATTATATGTAGATACAGCTGATGATACCCCAAAAGGAATTCCTCTTTCTTTTAAAAGATCCATTCCCTTCATTACTTTTCTAAATGTCCCCTTACCTCTTCTATTATCTGTCTCTTTTTCAAATCCTTCTAGAGAAAACATAGGAATAACATTTCCAAGACTTAATAATTTATCTGCAACTTCTTCATTAAATAATGTTCCATTAGTAAAAGGAGTAAACAAAACATCATTGTACTTTTTATAAATATCAAACATGTAATCCACAAAGAATGGTTCACCACCTAAAATAACAAAATAATTGACTCCAAGGTTTCTTCCATCACCTACAATCTTATCTACTTCTTCAAATGTCAATCCACTTTCTTTAGAGTAATCAGCAGCATAGCATCCTGTACAATGCAAATTGCATCTCATAGATGGACTTAATAAAATGGTAAAAGGTATTTTAACATTCTCCTTCTCCATATATTTCTTTCTCTTAGGTATTCCACTCCATATAGCATTAGCTAAAAAGTTTTTAAAAAAACATTGAAGATATTTTGAATCAGTATTTTTTAATATGTCGTTAATTTCTTCTTTTATTACTGTATTATTGTTATAATAATCCTCTATTTTTTCTAATATATTTTTACTATCCTTATCCTTAGATAATAACTTAGCTGTTGAAAAAAGTTTTTTTACATTTTTTTCAGGATTTTTCTCAAGTATCTTACATATCCTTCCTAGTATAATTTCTTTTCCATTCTTCTCAACATCCTCAAAAAAACCCATACATAAATCCCCCATCTTCCATAATAATTATCTATCCTGATAATATATTATTTTATATGTAAATAACCTTCTTAATATGCAAGTATAATGCCTACATTAATTACAATTTAAAATTTCCTATAGATTTAAAAAAGGTTGAAAGTTTTCACCTTCAACCTTTTCATACCTTAAACTTCTAAAATGCAATTATTAGAACTTTAATTCCTTTAATCTTTTAACTGCTTCTAAAACATTATCTCTTTCTGCAAAACAGCTTAAACGGAAATATCCTTCACCATTATTACCAAATCCAACACCTGGAGTTCCTACTATATTGGCTTCTTCTAGTAATTTATCAAAGAAATCCCATGATTTCATATTATTTGGACATCTTAACCATATATATGGTGAGTTTTCCCCACCAACATATTCTATGTTTAATTCCTTTAAAGCAGTTCCTATTATACGAGCATTTTCTTTATAGTATGATATAACTTCTCTAGTCTTAGTTATACCTTCCTCACTAAATACAGCAGCAGCTGCTTTTTGAACTATATATGGCACTCCATTATACTTAGTTGTTTGTCTTCTAAGCCATAATTTATTAAGTTCAACACCATCAAACTTTAAAGTGTGAGGAACTACTGTATATCCACATCTCACTCCTGTAAATCCAGCTGTTTTTGATAATGAACATACCTCTATAGCACATTCTTTAGCTCCTGGAATTTCATAAATACTATGTGGTATTTCATCACTTTGAATAAATGCTTCATATGCTGCATCAAATAATATTAATGCTCCCATTTCCTTTGCATATTCAACCCATTTAGTCAATTGTTCTCTATTATAAACAGCTCCTGTTGGATTGTTTGGCGAACATATATAGATTAAATCAGCCTTTACTTCATAATCAGGCATTCCTAAGAATCCTGTTTCTATGCCACTATTACTGAATATTATTTTTCTTCCATCCATTACATTTGTATCAACATATGCAGGATAAACTGGATCTGGAATTAACACTACATTATCTTTATCAAATAAATCTAGTATATTTCCTAAATCACTCTTAGCTCCGTCACTAACAAATATTTCATCTGATGCTAATTCGACATTAAATCCTTTATAATATTCTTGAAGAACATCTCTTAAAAATGAATATCCTTGTTCTGGACCATATCCTTTAAAAGTTTCTTTCTTAGACATATCCTCTACTCCACCTTTTAAAGCCTCTATTACAGGTTCACAAAGTGGAAGAACAACATCGCCTATCCCTAAAGAAATAACCTTTTTATCAGGATTATTTTCTTTATATTCATTTACCTTATGTGCTATGTTTGCAAATAAGTAGCTATCTTTTAAGTTTAAATAATTTTTATTGATTTTTAACATTTTACTCCTCCTTAGCTGCTTTTACAAGCCCTACAAATAATGGGTGTGGTCTATTAGGACGTGATAAAAATTCTGGATGGTATTGAGCTGCTACAAAGAATTTATTTTCCTTAAGTTCTACTGCCTCAACTAATCTTCCATCTGGAGAAATACCACTTAATGTTAGACCACCATTTATGTATTTTTCTCTATAATCATTATTAAATTCAAATCTGTGTCTATGTCTTTCATGAATTAAATCTTTTCCATAAAGTTCATATAGCTTACTATTTCTATCTATCTTACAAGGATATGAACCTAGTCTCATTGTTCCGCCCTTGCTTTGTACTCCAATTTGATTGCTCATTAAATCAATAACTGGATTTTCTGTTAATTCATCAAATTCTCTTGAGTTCGCATTTTTAAGTCCTAATACATTACGTCCATATTCTATCACTGCTACTTGCATTCCTAAGCAGATTCCTAAGAAAGGTAAATTATTTTCTCTCGCATATCGTACTGCCTCTATCTTACCTTCAACACCTCTATTGCCAAATCCACCTGGTACAACTATTCCCTTACATTCCTTTAATAAATCTTCAACAGTATCTTTAGTAATATTTTCACTATCAATCCATTCAATAGTTACATTAACACCATTAGCATATCCTGCATGTTTCAAACTTTCCACTACTGATATATAAGCATCATGTAATTGAACATACTTACCTATAATTCCAATCTTAATTTCGTCTTGTGCTGCTTTAATCTTTTCTACTAAAGCTGTCCATTCTTCAATATTACATTTTGTATTTTTTATTCCTAATTCTCTACAAACAATTTCTGAAAAATTACTCTTTTCAAGCATTAATGGAACTTCATATAATACTGGTACAGTGCTGTTTTCCATAACACAATCACTCTTTACATTACAGAATAAAGCAATCTTTCTTTTAACATCTTTTGTCATTGGTATATCACATCTGCACATTATGATATCCGGCTTAATTCCAAGCCCTTGTAACTCTTTAACACTATGTTGTGTTGGTTTAGATTTTAATTCCTCAGAGCCAGCTATATATGGAACTAATGTTACATGAATAAAAAGACAATTTTCTCTTCCAACTTCTAGTGATACTTGTCTAATAGCTTCTAAAAAAGGTGTAGATTCTATATCTCCAACTGTACCGCCAATTTCTGTAATAATTATATCGCTGTCTGTTACTTCTCCTAATGAATAAACTTGATTTTTAATTTCATTTGTTATATGAGGAATAACCTGAACTGTATCACCAAGATATTCACCTTTTCTCTCTTTATTTAGAACATTCCAATAAACTTTTCCTGTAGTTATATTAGAATATTTATTAAGATTTTCATCTATAAATCTTTCATAATGTCCTAAATCTAAGTCTGTTTCTGCTCCATCATCTGTTACAAAAACTTCACCATGTTGAAATGGACTCATAGTACCTGGATCTATATTAATATATGGATCAAACTTTTGTGCCGCCACTTTTAAACCTCTACTTTTTAGAAGTCTTCCTAATGAAGCTGCTGTTATTCCTTTTCCTAATCCTGATACTACTCCACCTGTTACAAAAATATACTTCTTATTCATTTTACTCATATCCTTCCTTCAAAAGAAAATTCCGCTGGGCCTGTCATATAAACTAATCCATTAGATAAATATTTAATCTTCAAATCTCCACCTAAAAGTTTAACTGTCACTTCTTCATCCCTATTACAAAAACCATTTAATACTGATGCAACTGTAACTGCACATGCACCAGTGCCACAAGCAAGTGTTTCTCCACTGCCTCTTTCCCATACCCTCATTTTTAAGGTATTTCTATCAATTACTTCTACAAATTCAGTGTTAATTCTTTCAGGAAATAGTTCGTGATTTTCAAATTTAGGTCCTATTTTTTCGATTTCTAAATTATCAATGTTATCCATATATACAATACAGTGAGGATTTCCCATTGAAACACAGGTAACTTTATATTCTTTACCACATACATTTATCTTTTCATTTACAACTTGTTTTTTATCAAATAATACTGGTATTCTCTTAGGTTCTATAATGGCTTCTCCCATATTAACTTCTACCTCTACAACTTCTCCATTATTAACTGTTAAATTTAAAGTCTTTATTCCTGCTAAAGTTTCTAAAGTAACCTTTGTCTTATTAGTAAGTTTCTTATCATAAACATATTTTCCTATGCATCTTGAAGCATTACCACACATTTTACCTTCAGAACCATCTGCATTAAACATACGCATTCTAAAGTCAGCTTTATCTGATGGTAAAATTAATACAATACCGTCACCACCGACTCCAAAATGTCTATCACTTAACTTCTTGGATAATTCTTCTGGATTTTTAATTTCTTCATGCATACAATTGAAATAAATATAATCATTACCTATCCCGTGCATCTTTGTAAATTCCATAACTTAAACTCCTAAATAATTAATTATTTTATCTGCTACCTCTCTTCTAGTTAATCTAGAATCCATAGCCTGCTTTTCTAAGTACTTATGTGCCTGTTCTTCTGTCATATTGTTATGCTGAATGAGGAGGCATTTTGCTCTATCAATTTTTTTTATATCATCAACTTGTTTTAATAATTTATTTTTTTCTTTATTAATAATGCTAAATCTTTTTAAAGATGTAAAAACAAACTTTACTCCTTGATGAAACATTGACTTTGTAAAAGGTTTAGGTATTACAAAAACTCCATAATCCTCCACCTTTGAAGATACTAATTCTGCCTTTTCAGCCTTTACCATTAAGACTACTCCGCTATTTTGAAGTTGAGTAATTTTTACTGCAACATCACTTCCAAATTCATCTCTTAATGGCGTATCTATTATTACTACCTCGTAACTTTCACGAAGTAATCTTCTCCTTGCTGCCCCTCCATTATTTTCAGTGTCAATATGAACATATCCCATACTTTTTAAATTTTCAGTATATACTTTTGTTCCTTTTTCAGAACTGCATACTAATAGTATTTTATTCATATAACACCTCCTAGAAACTAATTATAAATTAAAGTTTATAAAAATAATTATTCATTTCCCATTCACTTATTTCTGAATGAGTAGCAACCTTACCTTCATAATCCTTCCATTCATTATATTTATTTCTTAAGAACTTGTTATATATAAAATCTCCTAAAACTTCTTTAACAAATTGACTGTCCGCCATTTCATCTAAAGCCTCTTTCAAATTTGATGGCAATTTTTCTTGTTTATCAATTTGAATATTATAAAGATTTCCTTCTACAGCTTTAGGTAACACTTTTTTTTCTTTTATACCTTCCATTCCTGCATATAATAAAACTGCAAATGCTAAATATGGATTACACGTGCTATCCGGACTTCTAAGTTCCATTCTGCTATATATTCCTGTTGAAGCTGGGATTCTAATAAGTTGAGACCTGTTTTTATGAGACCATGTTACATATTTAGGAGCTTCATATGCTCCAAATCTCTTATAGGAATTCACTGTTGGATTTAATATAGCAGTAATTTCTCTCATTCTACCCATAATTCCTGCTATAAAACTTTCAGCTTCTGCTGAATGAATTCCATCATCTTCATTATGAAATAAATTCTTGTTTTCTTTTTCAATAGATATGTTAATGTGAAGGCCTGAACCACTTTTATTCATTATTGGTTTAGGCATAAAACTTGCATGAAGACCATTTAAGCTAGATATAGTTTTTATTACATTTTTAAATGTAATTGAATTATCTGCTGATATTAATGGTTCATCATATTTAAAGTCAATTTCATTTTGTCCAGGGCCAGATTCATGATGTGATGTTTCAGGCTTTAAACCCATTTCCTCTAATGTAAGACATATTTCCCTTCTTATATTTTCTCCTTTATCAAAAGGTGCCACTTCAAAATATCCTGCTGTATCATGGGGTATTAATATTGGTTCTCCTTCATCATCTGTTTTAAATAAATAAAACTCACATTCTGGACCAATCTTAGCTGTATAGCCTAAATCCCTCAATTCTTGCACTGCATTTGCAAGAACCTGCCTTGAATCACCATCAAAAATCTTACCATCTGGAGTTTTTATATAACAAAAGAATCTTGCTACTCTTCCCTCCTGTGGTCTCCAAGGTAAAATTGTTAATGTTGATGGGTCTGGAAATAAAAACAAATCTGATTCTTCAATGTTTAAAAATCCTTTAACTGATGAAGCATCAAAACTTATTCCATGTAAAAAAGCCTTTTTTAACTGTCTCGACATTATTGATATATTTTTTAATTCTCCAAAAATGTCACAAAACTGAAGCTTTATAAATTTAATGTCGTTCTCTTCCACAAATTCTAATATTTCCGCAATTGTTTGATCCATTAAAAAGCCCCCTCTTTTTTCTAAATTATCAAATACTATTATACCACTATTCCTAATATCTCCAAGTATTTATTCATAAATTAACTATTATGATAATATAATGTAACATCTAAAGCAGTTATTTTTTAGTATATATTTAATAATTTTAAATATTTAAATATATTTTTATGTTCCAAATCACAACCAGTCGCTTAAAAATATTGCTTCTACCTCCTTAAATACTAACGGAAATTTTGCTTTTCGGTTCTTTTGCGGCCTACAATTATTTTTTAACGTATTGGACAACTTACATATTGGAAATCCAGTTATAATCAGTGCTCGCTCTCAAAAAAAGTTTTTAATTTCCTATACGTTAAAAAAGGCGTAACTTAATAAACGTGATGCCACGTTTATTAAGAACGCCTTTGTTCCTTAAATATTAATTACAATAATAATTGTATTTGAATCACATTTTTTTGTCAATATTTTTTAATCTGCTATTGCACTTTCTATATTTTAGTAATATAATTGAGTCAACAGCAAAGGCGCTGTATGTGATTACTTACACATACAGTGCCATTTTTTATTATTGAGGAGGATTTATTGATGGACAAGAAAAATTTCGTACCAAACCTTTTTGGCAGTATGGTATTTAATGATACTACAATGAAAGAACGTTTGCCAAAACAAACTTATAAAGATTTAAAGAAAGCTATCGCAAATAATTCACCTTTAGATCTTGAAATAGCAAATGTTATTGCAAACGCAATGAAAGATTGGGCTTTAGAAAAAGGGGTGACTCACTTTACACACTGGTTCCAACCTATGACTGGAATAACAGCTGAAAAACATGATGCTTTCATTACACCTGTAGATGGTGGAGAAATTATTATGGAATTCTCTGGAAAAGAACTTATTAAAGGTGAACCAGATGCCTCAAGTTTTCCATCTGGTGGTTTAAGAGCTACATTCGAAGCAAGAGGATATACTGCATGGGATCCAACTTCATATGCATTTATTAAAAATGGTGTACTTTGTATTCCTACAGTATTTTATTCATATACTGGTGAAGCTTTAGATAAAAAAACTCCGCTATTACGTTCAGTTGAAGCTTTAAATAAACAAGTTCTAAGAATTTTAAAATTATTCGGTAAGGATGATGTTAAGAGAATAACAACAACTGTAGGACCAGAACAAGAGTATTTCCTAGTTGATAAAAAATACTACGATCAAAGACTTGATTTAATGTTAACTGGTAGAACTTTATTTGGAGCTATGCCTCCAAAGGGTCAAGAAATGGATGACCACTATTTCGGTAACATAAAAACAAGAGTTGCTGAATACATGGACGACTTAGATGAAGAGCTTTGGAAATTAGGTATATTAGCAAAAACTAAACATAATGAAGTTGCACCTGCTCAACATGAATTAGCTCCTATATTTGCATCTTCAAACGAAGCAACTGACCATAATCAATTAACTATGGAACTTATGAAAAAAGTTGCTGAAAGACATAACCTTGTTTGTTTACTTCATGAAAAACCATATGAAGGAATCAATGGTTCAGGAAAACATAATAACTGGTCAATATCTACAGATAAAGGTGAAAACTTATTAGATCCAACAGATAAACCAGAAAATAATATACAATTTATCACATTCTTAACTGCAATAATTAAAGCAGTAGATGAATATCAAGATCTTCTAAGAATATCAGTTGCTAGCGCTGGTAACGATCATAGACTAGGTGCTAATGAAGCTCCTCCTGCTATCGTATCAATGTTCTTAGGTGATCAATTAACTGATATATTAGACTCAGTTCTAAATGGTTCTGTTTATTCTCCTAAGAAGACTGAAAAAATTGAACTTGGAGTTGATATAATTCCTAAATTCAATAAAGATACAACAGATAGAAACAGAACATCTCCATTTGCATTCACTGGTAATAAGTTTGAATTCAGAATGTTGGGTTCTACTTTCTCAATAGCTTGTACAAATATCATATTAAATACTATAGTTGCTGAAGCTTTAAAAGAATTTGCAGATGAACTTGAAGGAAAGGATAACTTCGAAACTGCACTTGATGAATTAATCAAGAGAACTTTAAAAGAACATATGAAAATTGTATTTAACGGAAATAATTATAGTGATGAATGGGTTGAAGAAGCTGAAAGAAGAGGATTGTTAAATCTTAAGACTACAGTTGATGCTCTTCCATACTATATTAAAGATAAGAATATCAAGTTATTTGTAGATAATAACATCTACACTGAAGTTGAAATGCATGCAAGATATGAAATATTACTAGAAGAATACTCTAAAGTTATTAATATCGAAGCATTAACAACTGTTGATATGACTAGAAAACAAATCATACCTGCAGTAACTAAGTTCATGAAAGATCTTAGTGATACTATAATAAGCAAGAAAGCAGTTGGACTTGCTAATAGTTGTGATATGGAAAAGGGTACTTTAACTCAAGTTTCTGGATTTGCTAATAAGTTATATGAAGAAGTTGAAAAATTAAGTACTTTATTAACAAAAGTTGATAACTATACAGATGCATTAGAAAATGCAACATTCTACAAATCACAAATAATACCTGCTATGAATGCTGTAAGATCAGCAGCTGATAGTTTAGAAGTATTAGTTGGAAAGGAATATTGGCCATTCCCAACTTACTCAGATTTAATTTATAGGATATAATTTATAAAAAGATATATATTTAACACAAGGGCGTGTATTTAAAATAATACACGTCCTTTTTCTATTATTTTATAGGGGGAATTATTATGTATTCATCTGTCGATACTATTTGGACTTTATTCGGTGCTGTTCTTGTTTTCTTCATGCAAGCTGGTTTTGCAATGGTTGAAACTGGTTTTACAAGAGCAAAAAATGCCGGAAATATTATCATGAAAAATTTAATGGACTTTGCCTTAGGTACTATTATCTTTTGGTTAGTAGGCTTTGGCTTAATGTTTGCTGGAGATGGCAAATTAATTGGAGGTTTTGACTTTTTAGTTAAAGGTGATTATTCAAGTACAATACCTTCACCTGTATTTTTAATATTTCAAACTGTTTTCTGTGCTACAGCTGCTACTATCGTTTCTGGTGCTATGGCAGAAAGAACTAAGTTTATTTCTTATTGTATTTATAGTGTTGCTATTAGTGCTTTAGTTTACCCTATTTCTGGACATTGGATATGGGGAGGCGGATGGCTTTCTCAATTAGGTTTCCATGATTTTGCTGGTTCTACTGCTGTTCATATGGTTGGTGGAGTTGCTGCTTTAATTGGTGCTAAAATCCTTGGTCCTCGTATTGGTAAGTACTCTAAAGATGGTAAACCTAATGCCATTCCAGGACATAGTTTAACATTAGGTGCTCTTGGTGTATTTATCCTTTGGTTCTGTTGGTTTGGTTTCAATGGTGGTTCTACTGTATGTGCTACTGGTGATGATGTTCTTACTTCAATGGGTTCAATATTTATCACAACAAACTTAGCTGCTGCTGTTTCTACAACTGCTGTTATGATAATAACATGGATTAGATATAAGAAACCTGATGTTTCTATGACTCTTAACGGTTCACTTGCTGGTCTTGTTGCTATAACTGCTGGTTGTGATGTTGTTTCACCTGTTGGTGCATTTTTCATTGGTTTAATAGCTGCTTTTGTAGTAGTATTCGGAATTGAATTTGTTGATAAAATATTAAAGATTGATGATCCTGTTGGCGCAATTGGTGTTCATGGATGCTGTGGTGCTGTTGGTACATTATTAACTGGTTTATTTGCTACAGATAAAGGATTATTCTATGGAGCTGGAGCTGAATTTTTCCTAGTTCAATTATTAGGTGTTGCTTCTGTAATAGCATGGGTTGCTGTTACAATGACTATTATATTTACAATAATTAATAAAACTGTAGGTTTAAGAGTAACTGCAGAGGAAGAAATTGTAGGACTTGATATTAAAGAACATGGTTTAGCAAGCAGCTATGCTGACTTCATGCCATCAACTAATCCTCTTACTATTGGCAATTTAAACTCTGATGTTTCTATTCCTACCCCTGCA
>CAKVFO010000068.1 GCA_934746785.1 uncultured Clostridium sp.
ATGATATCCGCCTATAAAAGGTTTTATTAAGGAAATTGATAGCATAATAATAAACGTTTCTATAAAGTATCCCATGAAATAAAAGATTACTAAATTACCTGCAATCTTTAAAAATTCAAATATTACTACTCTTAAAACATATTCCATAACTTCTTTATCTTCATCATTAAAATTGTCTTCGCATATGAAGTTAACAAAATTAGTACATAATTTTTTTATCATATATACAAATCCTTTCTATAAGAAATAAAACAACTAACTCTAAAAAATCAAGTTAGTTGTCATCAGTCTTAGATATTTAAAATCAATCTATATAATTAGTTTTAATCTTAGCTTCTCTTTCAGGTTCCTTAACAGCTGCCTTACCATTTTCAATCAGCTTAAGAACCCATGCCATGTTCTTACCTAATACTCTCATTATCTGCATTCCTTCTTCATCCTTAAGTGCATCTCCTGGTGCTCCTCCAAAAGCTACATCCCAGTAGTTTGCTGTTGGAATAACCATTTCATAAAAACTTAAGAATTTATTCATTTCATCTACAGCCTGAATAGTTCCTGCTCTTCTTGCTACAGCAACACTTACTCCTACCTTATGTCTTAAAAATGCTCCATTAGCTCCAACAAGCATAAATGCTCTATCTAAGAAAGCCTTCATGGTTCCATTTAAACCTGCATAATAAACTGGTGATCCAAGGATAACACCATCTGCTTCCTTCATCTTTTCTATCATTTCATTAACAGCATCATTTATTACACATTTACCTGTTTTAGAACATCCTCCACAAGCTTTACATCCTGTAATATTCTTATTTCCTACATTGATTATTTCTACATCAATACCTTCTTTTTTTAGTTCCTCAGCTACTGTATTAATTGAAGTATATGTATTACCATTAGCCTTTGGACTACCATTAAATGCGATTACCTTCATTTTTGTTCCCCCTAATATTTTTATATATTTAATTATGACCTCTAAAGTATTTTTTTTCAAGTTTGACCATTAATTAATAAGTATAAATGATATAATTACTGTATTAATATCAGGAGGATTTTATTATTAGTATTTATCATATAGAAAATGAGAATCCAATACATCCAAATCAGTACAGATAATAACTGGTGATTTCTGCATCCTTTCTGGTGTTCCAAATAAAGATTTAGTTAAACATAAACCTAAATATTCTAAGTCAGATTTTATAATTATGAGGATTTCAAGAAAAAAGGCTTGGGTGTAGCTGCACTTATTAATGGAAAAGTAGTGTCTGGAGAATCTTCTTATACCATATTCAAAGATGGAATAGAAAATGAAGTTGATACCCATGAAGATTATATAAATAAAGGACTTGCTTATCTATGCTGCTGTAAACTTATTCTAGAGTGCTTAGCTAGAAATATATATCCTAGCTGGGATGCTCATAACAAAGTTTCTTTAAATCTTTCAAAGAAACTTGGATATAACTTTGATAAAGAATATGATGAATATGAAATTTTTAACTGGTAATAATATAGTTATAGAGCAGTATCTTAAATATTGCAAATAAACCAATTTAAAATATTAAAATAAAATACTTTCCTTAGTACAAAAATGGACTGTAAAAAAAAGCCCAGAAAATCAAATAACCATATTAGCTCAAAAGCTGGTATGGTTGTTTTTATACATTCACATTTTAAACTAATAGTTCTTTTGCAACATTGACTTCATAAAATAATTATCCAAAAAAACTCGCTGTAAACTTAATACTTACAGCGAGTTTTAAGCTAGTTTAACTTATCTTCGCCTTATAGTCTTTTTGAATAACTTCTGTAATCTTAATTACTATATTAGAAATTAAAATTCCAACAATAAGTCCTATTGTAACGTCTGATGGGTAATGAACATATAAATATAATCTTGAAAATGCAATTGTTGATGCTAAAGCATAAGCTGCCACACCTAACTTTTTATTCATATAATATAAAACAGTTGCTGCTGCAAAAGATGTCATAGTATGACCTGATGGGAAAGAATAATCTGTAGGTGCATCAATCAATAAAGTTATAGCTTCATTAAAATTATATGGCCTCTCTCTTGCTATCAATGGTTTCATTCCTAAATTTCCAATTAAAAAACATAAAAGCAAACTTCCCAAAAGCATTACTCCATACTTTCTATATTTGTTACTAAGTAAAAGTATTAACGCTATAACAATCCATATGCAGCCTGCATTTCCTATAGATGTTATTTTAGTCATAAATCCATCCATAAGAGGACTCGTAAGATTATCATGTATAAAAATTAATATTTCAGTATCTATACTCTGTATAATATTCATACTTAATTCCTCCATTACAAATTATGTACATATAATTATAATACTAAAATAAACCCCTCTTCAATACTAATACTTACCTAAAAATCTTCTTTAAATCCACTATTTTATCTTCATAATTCTTTAAATATTCTGCTCCACCATCACCTATTATCTGAATATTTAAATTGCTGCTACTTTGAGTTAACTCTCCTGTAAGTTTCATATCTAATCTAACTTTATTAATAACTTGTTGGTTATCACAAAAGAACCTTATTCCATCTAAACTTTCAATTATTACTTTTTTCTCTTTATAAGTAAAGCTTGTCTTATCTTTTAGAACTTTAACATCTTCCAATACACTAGAAATTGAATCACTTAACCTTTTAGAATCATTTTTATCCCATCCATAAAGCATGATATTTTGTGATGAATAGTTTTCTAAGGATAAATGATCTATATCAGAATAACCGTACAATATTCTTGAATTTTTATATAAATCTGAGACATTTTCATCTACTTCATTTATATAACTATCATTATACGATGTATACTCATATGTTGATTTACTTTCATTCACTAAATCATTCCATACATAGTTAGTTCTCATTCTAAAAATCACCGTAATAACACCTACTATCAATATAAGTGTTATTATTGAACATATAATTGCTTCAATTCCTATAGCTTTTCCTACATCTTTTATAGATTTAATATCTTTCAATGCTTTCCCCCCACAAGCCTTATAAATTTTTCATAATTTTTAATTTATACTATCTTTCTCTTTATAGTATCAGTGAAAATAATCTTAGTCAACAACTAATAACTTCCCTTACTTATTTTAAGTTTAATACACCATAAATATTTTTTATTTGATGATGCTTTTTTATTCTAAATTTGTTAAAATTTAAATATAAAGTGTTAAAAAGGAGGACTAATATGAATACTATATTAAAAAATAGATTCAAAGATAAAGTAATGATTGTAACTGGTGCTTCTCAGGGTATAGGTAAAGAAACAGCTATCCGTGCCGCTAAAGAAGGTGCTAAAGTTGTACTTATTGACTTATCTCTCGAAGGTAAAAAAATCTCAGAGGAAATCAATAAAAATGGTGGTACTTCAATATTTATCAAAGCTAATCTTACTAACGAAGATGAAGTTGAATCTTTCGTTAATAAAACTATTGATACATTTGGGAAAATTGACATTTTAATTAATAATGCAGGGGTATCCTCTACACCTGCCGAGCTTCACCTAATTAAAAATGAAGACTTTGATTTTGTATTCAAAACAAATCTCTATTCCGTATTCTTTTGTTGTAAATATGTAATTTCACAACTTATTAAGCAAAATACTGGTGGTTCAATTGTCAATACTGCTTCAATTGGAGGTATAGTTGGTCTACGTGCTACTCCTGCTTATATTGCATCAAAACATGCTATAAATGGGTTAACAAAGAATATGGCAATTGATTATGCTAAATACGGTATCCGTGTTAATTCTATAAATCCTGCGCCAACGAATACTCCTATGCAAAGAAAATCTATGGAAATAGTAAAAGAAAAAATCGCCAAAGGCATTGAAAATGGCTCTATTAGTAAAGATAGAATTCATTCACTGATGGGTGATAAATCTAATAACTTACAACATAGAGTCGCAGATGCTTCAGAGCAAGCTGCTTCAATTCTTTTCTTAGCTTCCGATGATGCAAGTTATATAACTGGTTCCATTTTGCAAACTGATGGTGGATGGACCGCTTTTTAAAATTATAGTGAGGAGATATTTTTATGAATAATATTTATACTGATAGATTTAAAGATAAAGTAATTATTGTTACAGGTGCAACTTCAGGTATTGGTAAAGAAACAGCCATTCGTGCTGCTATGGAAGGTGGAAAAGTTGTACTAGCTGGAAGAAGAGAAAAACTTGGTAATGAAGTTATTGCTGAAATTAAGGAAAAGGGTGGAAATGCTATTTTTGTACAAGCCGATTTATCAAGAGAGGAAGATGCTGCAAAACTAATAAAAGAAGCTGTAAATACTTATGGAAAAATTGATATAGCTGTTAATAATGCTGGTATAATGGGTAATCCTTGTCCTGTCCATAAACTTTCAGTAAATGAAATGGATTCAGTTATTAATAGTAACTTTTATTCAGTTTTATACTGCTGTAAGTATGAAATCAAACAATTCCTAGAACAAAATACTGGTGGAATAATTATTAATAATTCTTCTTCAGCAGGAATTATTGGAGTTCCAGGACTTCCTGCTTATAATGCCTCTAAACATGCTGTAAATGGCTTAACTAAGAACTTAGCAATGGATTATGCTCAATATAATATAAGAGTTAATTCTATAAATCCTTCATCTACTTTTACCCCTTTACTTGAAAATGCTATTGAACTTCATAAAAAACAAAGCCAAGATCCATCTGAAAAAGAATCCTTTGTTGGTGCAAAGCAAACTTCTTTATTACAAAGACCATCATATGCTTCAGAACAAGCAGCTGCAATACTATTTTTAGCATCTAACGATGCAACTCATATGACAGGAGCTACAGTCACTACAGATGGTGGATTTACAACTTATTAATTACAAAAAAATGCTGCACAATAAATGCAGCATTTTTTATTTTTCTTTTAAAAATTCAAATATTGTATTGAAATAAGGTATTAATACGTCATTATATGTGTTATATAATTCATGTTTAACATTAGGAACAAAAATAAGCCTTGCTCCATTAATATTCTTCACAAACTTTCTCATAGCATATCCCTTAACTAAATAATCATCTTCTGCTTGAAACACTAAAAGCTTAGTTTTTATATTTCTTACATTCTTTATTTTTTGAATATTTACTGTACCTTTTAATGAGGATTTCAACCAAGAAAAACTTAAACCATAAGTATTTAACCTTGGATTCATTAATACTTTTTCATAATAATAATCAGCTCTTACTTTTGCCGTTGAACATAACAATTGAAAGTCTTCTACACTTCTAAAAGTATAATGTGGAAATACTGATGAACTATTTTTACCATTTACAATTCCAATATCAATAATAAACTTTAAAATTCCTTTTGGAACAAATGTATTCATTTCAATCATAGGTGCTGTAAGAATAACCTTCTCAAAACACTCTGGATATTCTTCTATAAAACGCGCTCCTATTCCTCCTCCCATGGAATGTCCATATAAATAGCACTTTCTATTATATTTATAAACTACCTTAACTAGGAACTCACGAAGATCAATTATATACTTTTCAAATCCATCAACATGAACTATCGTTAAATCCTCTATCTCTCGATCTGAATTACCATGTCCTCTATCATCCATCATAAACACCGAATATCCAGCTTTAAAAAAATAATAAATCACCTCCTCCATTTTAGCAGTACATTCCCCCATACCATGACAAATAACAACTGCCCTTTTAGCATCAGGCCTAATATATCTCTCATAGTAAATCTTTAAATTATCTCTTGTATAAAAATAATCTTTCTTTAGATACCTTTCTAAGAATGGCCTTACTTTATGAATCATTTCATACTTATAATTTTTATCCGATATATAGAATTCATTATATGTCTTGGATAAGTCAAGTTTCTCTACACTTCTATTAAATAATGTATAATTGATCATAATTTCCTCAATATACTTGCTATAAAAATAATATATGAAATAAGTTGCATAAGAGTTAAAATTAAAGGACTGCTAAAGAAATCCTTTCTCTAACAGTCCTTTATTTTATTCCCCTACTATCTTCTACCTGTAGGCATACCAATTGGATTATCATGATTACTTGGATCATATACAAAACCATCCAATCTTCCTATATTTATACGACTAGAATATGATGATTTTAATCCTTGTTCTTCAACTATAGACTCAGTTTCTAATAAAGATAAAATTTCTTCTTTTTTCATACAGACCCCTCCTAGAATTAATTTTACACTTGAAATTACACCATTTTTTTCAATATATATTTTTTATATTACGCTATAATAGAATCATTTCACGCTTAACATATCTTCAACATACCACTTACTCTGTGATTCATACATTTCCTTATACTTACCATCTTCACTAATTAATTCATCATGTGTTCCCTGCTGGATAACTTCCCCTTTATCCATAACAATAATTTTATCTGCAATCTTAACAGAACCAAGCCTATGTGTCACAAGTAAAGATGTCTTATCTTTAGAAATTTCTCTAAACTTATTATATATTTCACTTTCTTCTAGGGGATCAATAGAAGCTGTTGGTTCATCTAAAACTATCATATTAGATTCTTTATATAATCCTCTTGCTATAGAAAGTCTCTGCCACTGTCCTCCTGACAAATCCACACCATCAAACTCTTTTGCAAGCATAGTATCTAAACTATACTTAAAGTTTTTCTCATCTAAATCAACCTTTTTCATAACATTTTCAATCTTATCTTTATTAATATTAAGTTCATTACTTATTGCTATATTTTCTTCCACCTTCAGTAGGCGCATATACCCCTGTAATAAGCTTTATTAATGTACTTTTTCCTGCTCCGTTTTCACCTACTATAGCTACAGTTTCTCCTTTATTTATTAATAAAGATATATTTTTAATAGAATCTTCATTTGTTAAAGGATATCTAAAGGATACATTATTCATAATAACCTCTGGTTTTTCTTTCACTTCTGCATTTATACATTCTCTTTCTGGAAGCCTTAAGAATCTAATATAGTTCTTTACTGTACCCACACTTTGAGTAATAGAGCCTATATGAGTACATATTACTTCATCCATCATTGAAAACATTGTATCTATAGATGCATGTACCGCTGCAAAAGCTCCAACTGAAATTGATTTATCTATTAATGAATATACTAGTAACATTAATATTGAAATATATCCTACAAGAGTGATTAATCTTGCTGAAAGTTCTATAAAAAATACCTTCTTTTCACTTTTCCATATTTCTTTATTTAATACTTCTAGAGATTCCTTATATAACTTCCTAAAGTATTTGAAAGCTCCTAAAGTACGTGTTTCTTTAAAATATTCCCTAGAAACAATACAACTTTCATAATGGCCAAAAGCTCTCCTTATAGGAGCTGATTCATCTTCAAGATTTGCATATATCATAGTCCTCAAATATTGTGAAAGCATTACTGGAATAAATACCAATACTATTGATACTGATAATATAGGTTTTAACTTATATAGATATATTCCCATGAAGATAAAGTATGGCAAGTATGATGTTAATACTAAAAAAAACACTAAAACTAACTGAATTGAATATTCTAATCCTACCTTTGCCTTATTAATATCATCTAAAAATTCTGGGTTTTCGAAATCTATTGCATTCAATCTTCCACTTTTTAAATTAAGCTTTTCACATACATTTCCCCTTATTCTTAAAGGCAAATCAGTAGACATAAAATTTATTACTCCTTGAATTATCTGTTGTCCAATAACTACTGCTCCTAAAATAACAAGAGAAATAATTACCTCTTTCATGGTACTATTTAAATTTATGTATGAAAGAACAATATCAAAAAATTTCTGCATAACTACAGTATTTAGTCCAATAAATAATCCTGATAATGTTGATATTAGTAAATACACTAATGTATATATATAATAACTTTTAAAGGCAGAAGGTATAAGTGCTCTAAGGATAGTTAAAAATGATATATTGTCTTTATTTTTTTCTTCTAATCTCATTATAAATACCAACTCCTTTGGCTTTCATACATATCACTATATATACCTTTAACGTCTATAAGTTCATCAAAGCTTCCCTTTTCTACTATCTGACCTTTATCAAGCACGAATATCTCATCAGCAAGCTTTGTTGAAGCAAGACGATGACTTATAAATATAACAGTATTACCTCTGCTTAATTTTTCAAATTTATTATAAATTTCATTTTCGCTTATAGGATCTAATGCTGCTGTAGGTTCATCTAAAATTTTTAAAGACGATTTACTTATAAAAGATCTAGCAATAGCAATTCTCTGCCATTGACCTCCTGATAAATCTATTCCATCTTCTTTTATCTTTCCTAAATTTGAATCTAATCCATTTTCAAGTTTATCTACAACATCATCTAATTCCATATATCTTATAGCATCTTTTACCTGATCAATATCATCTATATTTCTAACATCACCTAAAGCTATATTATCTTTAAAACTCAAATTATACTTAGCAAAATCTTGATAGACTATAGATGTTAATGATTTAATCTCATTTTGAGTATATTCCTTTAAACTTCTACCATTGATTAATATTTCTCCTTCATAATCCTTATAAAGGCCAATTATAAGCTTTATTATAGTAGTTTTTCCTGCTCCATTAGTACCAACTAAAGCATAATGTTTTCCTTTTACAATTTTAAAAGAAAGATTTCTTAACACATAGTTACTATCTCCTGGATATTTAAATGATACATTCTTAAATTCCAAAGATTTTAATACTACTTTTTCTTCTGAAGGCTCTTCTAATGCTCCCTCTTCTTTCTCTAAATTCATAAAATTATCTAAATCTATCATATACTCAGCATTTTTTGACAATGCATCCCCATATCCTGGAAGACTCCATGAAAGTAAATTTATAAGACTAAATACTGAATTTGATATAGACATAAACATACCTATAGTTAGTAATCCTGCTTTTAACGGAAAAATTAAAATCACTACTATAATCATAGATAATGCTGCTGTTATAACTGAACCTATCTTTGATTTTAAATACCACTCTAAATTAGCTTTAAAAACTATCTTTCTTGAAAGTTCATAAAAATCAACCCACATCTTGTTAACACTTTTAGAATAATTAAATACACTTCTTTCATCTACCGAATCCCTTCCATTTAAAACATCCTCAAGATAACCTACTCTTCTATAATACTTTTGAACTTTTCGACCTGCTTCATAAGTAACTTGTCCTCCTTTTAATGCCAACAAAAATAATGGAACAGAAATTGCTACTATAACTAATGAACACCACCATACTTTAGCAAATAATAAACATAATAACCCCAATATCTTAACAACCATAGCAAACATATCTAACATACTTGCATAAGCATCATTGCACTTAGTTTCGATTTCACCTATTACTCTGCTAATAAGATCTAATGTATCCTGATCTTCTATATATATATATTTAATAGATGCGGTTTTTTCCACCATCTCACATCTAAACTTTTCTCTTAGTTTAGCTTCCAGTTTAACCTGCGCTATTCTTGAAAGTTGTTCTGAAAACCATTCATAAGCTGTTAAAATCATAATTAAAAGTATAGGAGATGCTATACTTTTAATTTCTGATGTTCCATTAAATATACTTATTGCACTATCAATAAATAAAGCTGTAATAACAACCTCTATAGTAGGAATTATTCCTGCTAAAATCTTTTGTATCATTATCCATAGTGCTTCTAATGGAGCATATTTAAATGGAATTGTAAAAATTCTCTTTAAACTCTTCATGTTATTTATCCTCAATTTCTCTTCATCTATTATCTACATGTTAAAAGACTATGCATTACACTTGCACTTCTACATCTTGTTTTTTCATCATCATATAAATCATGCATTGCTGGGCAGAAAGCTGGACAATACTCATGTTTCTCGCATTTAAGGCACTTAGGATTACGCTTAAGTTGTTTAGTTGTTACTGCCTTTAACTTTTCACCTTCCCATATTTCTTTAAAAGACTCTGTTAAGAGATTTCCCATTTCCTTTCTTATCTTCATACATGGAAGTAAATTACCTTGATTATCAACACAGAACTTACTTCTTCCAGCATCACAGAACTTTTCACTTGCATTATTATATTCTCTTGTCTCCCCAAATTTTCTTATATCATCTAAGTCTTCCTTAGTTAATCCATATTCTTTTACATCACTATATCCTGTGAAAGTAGGACCTACATCTAATTCATAAGATATAGACATTCCAAGTTTTCTTTCTAAAGCATCATACTCATTATAAAGTTTTACATTTTCTCTAGTTATAACACTTGAGATATAGAAATTTAATTTACTATCCATCAGCATCTTTGCTGCCTTCATAGTCTTTTTAAAACTTCCTTTTACCTTTGTTAATCTATCACAAACTTCTTCTGTTGGTGCTAATAAAGATAATCTTATAGATTCAGTATGTCCTTTCTTTAATTCTTCAATTATCTCATCATTTAACCAGCTTCCATTAGTTATTAACCTTACTATAAATCCCTTATCATTTATGTACTTTAGGATTTCTAGAAAGTCTTTTCTTGCCATTGGTTCTCCACCAGTTATATCTAAAAATATAATTCCAATTCTCTCTAGCTCATCTATTACCTTTTTCATTTCTTCAGTTGATAAATCTTGTCTATTTCTTAAACTCTTAGCAAAACAATAATAACAATCAAAGTTACATTTCTCTGTTATTTCAAATTCAACCTTAAAAGGTATCCTGTTTTATTACTTGCATATAAAGTCCCTATACTGGTTTGCCTTTCTATCAATCCCATTTTACTACTCCCCCTTAAAACTATAGAGCTGCTATACAGCCAAAAGCTTGTATGGCAGCTCCATAATATTAGAATTATAAACTATTTAATAACTTCAAGCTTTGGATTAAATTTTATTATTCTTGTAAAATATCCTCTTCTAATAAACTTAAAATTTCTTCTTTTTTCATGTCTTTCCTCTCCTTTTTTCTATTTTTTAATAAATATATTAATATTTATTATCTATATTCAACGCTCTCATCTTTATCCTTTAGTTAATTTAAAGTGCAAAAGTTATATTTTCTTCAATAAGTCTTTTATTTCAGTGCAATCTGCACATCCCAAAACTGCCAATGCTACATCTTTATTCTTTAATATCTCATTTATAACTTCCTGCATTTTATCGAAATTTAACAACTCAATATTCTTCATATATTCATTAACTAAAAATATTTTGTTATTAGCTGCAGATTTCCCAATTGAAATAAATAGTTCTGTAGACTGTTCATATACAAATAAGGTCTCAATAAGCTTTCTTCTTTTGATTTCTTCAAAAACTTCTTTATCTATTCCAAATTTTATAAGATTTTTGCATTCTTTAATTATTACTTCTATTATTTCAGGAACCGACTCATTATTTGCGGAAAAAACCAGCCCTATATTTCCTGTATCATAAAATGCATTAGCATATCCATTTAATGAATACAATAGTCCTTTTTTATCCCTCAATATTCTTAAAAGTCCTCCATCATTACTTATTAAATAATCTTTTAATAATTCCAAATATAAGTATTTATTGTTATTAAAAGAATACCCTTTAAAACCAATTCCAACAGTGCTTCTATCACCTTTAAATCTATCATCTATTAATAACTGAGGCTTAACTTCAACTCTATAATCAGATCTTTCAAAACACCTTCCCCTCCAATTAGAAAAGTTATTTTCTATTATCTCCTTCACATTATTAATTTCAAATCCTCCACTAATAACAATACAGCTATTATCTGATGTATAATATTTTTCTATAACATCATCAACCATTGTAGTAGTGAATTTTTCAATATTTTCATAACTTCCTATTACAGGATTGCCATAATATTTATCGCCCCAAAGAGCCTGTCCTATTCTATCAGGCATTTGTCTTGTTGACATAAAATGTGTTTCTGCTTCTCTTAATACTACTTCTTTTTCCTTAGCTAATTCCTCTTCAGAAGCCTTCTCCTTATTGGTTACTATAATAGATAATGCATTTATAAACATTTCATAATCTTCACTTAGTCCTTCAATATAAAAACAAGTGCTATCTTTAGATGTTGTAGCATTATAGAAAGCTCCTTTCTTTATCACTTCATTTAAAACTTCATCTATATTTTTTAATATGCCTTTTGTCCCTATTCTAAACATCATATGTTCTACAAAGTGAGATAAACCACTAGTACTATAATCTTCATACTTAGCTCCTTGATTTACCCATATACCACAGGAAATTATCTTACTCCCTTTAACTTGATTCAAATAAACCTTCAATCCATTATTTAATTTATAAATTTCCATTCCCAATCAACTCTCTTTATATGCGTTTTCATTAATTGTACTTTAATGGAATTATATTGTAAATATTTTTATCAAAAAACATAGTTTTTACTCTTAAAATAAAAAATGTTATGAGATTTATATATAAAGAACTTTAGTGATTCTTCCAAAAGAAAGTTAATAATAGAAAAGGTGAACATCCTTATATAAATGCGAATTTCAAAGGACGTCCACCTATATTTCGATAGCTTGTACTATTCTAATTTTTCTGCTAAATTTATACACCTCTCAAGCATTTTAATATCTTTAAAATCTTTCTTCTTAAAACTTATATATATCTGAAAATTCAATATTACATTTTTCTATTATTTGATTCTCATCTAAACGCCTAATATAAACAGGTTGTCCTTCTATAGTATCTATAGGAATATAAAATGTAAACTGAGTATAATTTTCTAAACTATCTACAAATATACTTCCATTATGCATTTCTACAAATTTCTTTGTAAGAAATAATCCTAACCCACTACCTTCAGTTCTTCTTACAAATAAATTATCTAACTGAGTACTCTTTCCAAAAATAAATTCCTTATCATCTTCACTAATTTTATCTCCGTAATTCTTAATAGATATAAATAATTTATTTTCATTAAAATTAGTTTTTATATCAACGTATATATCACTATGCAGCTCTGAAAATTTAATTGCATTTGATATTAAATTTAACATAATTTTTTCAATCTTATCAGAATCACAAGCTATTATTAATTCTTCCTGATCTGTATCAAAAATTATATTTCTATTTCTTTCTTCAGCATATTTTGCAGAATACATAGTTATATCTTCAATCACACTTATAATATCTTGGTTTCGCATTTTTAAATCATAACAATTATTACTTATCTGTGATACATCTATATTATTATTGACTAAACGTAATAATCTATATGAATTTTCTTTTAAGGTATTTAAATATTTTCTGTGTCGATTAATTAAATTATTTCTTTCACTATCAGATAACAAAAACTGAATTGTTGATAGTATTACATTTATTGGTGTCCTAAATTCATGTGATATATTATCAAAAAAATCTGTTTTTATATTTCCAAGTTGAATTATATTTTCAAATTCCTCTACCTTTTCTTTAATAGATAATACCTGAGCCTTATTTTCAATTTGTTTTAATATAATGCTTATTTTGGTAAATACCTCATCTAAAAATGCTTCATCTATAGATATTATTTCATCGTTATTGTAGTATATACATACTAATCCAAATAATTCATTTGCAAGTTTTACATGCTTAATTTTTAATTTATCTTTTTTATTATTTTTCTGTACATCTATTATTTTTTTATGAATATCTGAATATTTATCTTTTATAAAATCATTAGAAAGTAATTTATCTTCTATGTTTTCATCTATATATATTTCCTGCTTTTCTTCAAATCTCTCATTTTCTTTATTTAAACTAAAATATAATGAAAACTTTTTTTCATCTTTATCATATAAAAATGCTTCTATATCCTTGCACTTTATAGTCTTCTTAAGTGATTTTATAATAGATTCTAAAAACTGTCTGCTTTCCTGTTCAGTTTTACCTGATTCTAAAAGATTTAATAAATTATCTTCTAATTCTAATTGTATGTTTTTTTCTAAACTTATTTCTTCTGCTATACCACCTATAATATGTTCTTTTTCAGTACATCTTGATAATTTAAATTTATTTACTCTGAAGAATATATCTTTATTATCTATATTAACATGTTCTTCAATATACATATGGCTATCTTTATTAGATAACATCTTATCTGTCTCTATACATTGCTTAGCTGTATCCTTATCTCTTATTTCAAAATCTGTCTTTCCAGTTATATCTTCTTTCGATAATCCAACACTTTCTTCAAACATTTTATTCATATATATATGCTTTCCTTTAGAATCTTTTAACCATATTTGATAAGGAATCATATCTAATATTTCTTCTAAATCTTCTATTGTATATTTTCTATTTTTATCATGAAGTTCTACTAATTTAGCCATTTAATTCCCCCTTTATATTATTTTCATTACAATAATTATGACCAGTTATATTGATTTAATTTAACGTCATACTCCATATATGTACCACTTTGAACAGATATTTTATACTTTAAAATTTTAACATCATCAACATTACCACTTGAAGGTGCTTTACCAATAATCTCTGGAGATTTTTCTCCTGGCTTTATGGGAGCCTTACATTTCATTTCTATTACTTCTTCTGTATCTTTTAATAGAATCTCCATAGTAAATGTTAAAATAGTTTCTTCAGAATCATTAGTAATTACTGCCTTTAATTTATCATTTGTTTCACTAGAAACTTCAAAATCTACTGGTACTGTATCAACTCTTAATGGGAGTTGTTTTACTTGTTGTTCTTCATTTCTATTTCCTTGTTCTTTTTTGTTTGCTGCAAAAAATATACCTATACCTAGAATAATTGCTCCAGCTATTATAAAAGTTGTTTTATATTTTTTTAAAAATTCCATTTTATCACCTTTTTAAAACTTTAATATATTTATTTTATACTAGAAAAAGTTGATTATAGGTACTTTCCCCCCCATAATCAACTCTTAATTTTTTATTCAAATTTAAACACTAAATTAAATTTACCTTTAGAAGTTCCTCCGATAAATTTCTTACCATGTTTGCTTGTAAAGCTAAATTTCACCTCTGAAGGAGTTAATATGCCTTCAGCTCTTGGCATTACTCCCATAAACTTATTATATTCATTATTTGGAATAAGCCATGTAAGATTTTTCTTCTCTTCAGTAACTTCTGTATCTAGTGTTCCAGCATCACTATCATCACCATCTGTGCTGGAGTCAGTTTCTGAATTTACATTATCTTCTTTAAATCCTGACTTAACAAATATTCCTAGAGCCATCTTTGTCATTGAGTCGGCCTCTGAAATTTCATCCCAATTATCAAATGTATCAGGACTTACTATTTCTAAGCTTCCTGCTTCACCTTCTTGAGTGAAAGATTCTAAAGACACTCTAACATCACTAGTTCGATTATTTTGTATTTTCAAAATACCACTAATGAATGGATCTGCATCTTCATCAATTAGATTTGTAACTACCTGGAATGGAACTGTTGTTGGTACAGTTACATTTATTGATCTTGTAACATCAACATTCGCAGTTAATTCCGTTGTCTTTCCATAGTCATTCACAACTGTATACTTTATAGGATATCTTCCTGGTGTTTCTATTTGTATCTCTGAAACATCTACTTCTATTTTTTCTGTAAGTCTTTGAGTTTTTTCCTCATTCTCTTGATCTTCAGGATCTTGAGCTAGTACTAGAGTTTTTAAATATTGCTTTTGTTCTTCTGGTGTCCTATAAGAACCTTGTTCCATTGGAATACCATTTTCATGTTGAATATCTTTAAAATGAAGTGATGCATTTGTATAAACTCTAATATTTCTATATATAGTAGTTGTAATATCATCATATTTTACTTCATATTTTACAAGATATAAACCTACTTGAGAAACATTAAGCTGTGCTCTACCATTAGCTGCTGTTCTTACTCTAGAATCACCTTCTCCAGTAATAGTCATAGTAGGAGTAATTACAGTTCCATCAGGAGCAGTAGCTATTACATTACTAGTTAAATCAAAAGGTTGTAAACTTTGAACAACATCCGTATCTCCAGCTCCTTCTATAGTCGGTGCTGGAACTCTGACAGGGAATATACCTTTTTCACCATCTTTATTTAAATAGAATCTAACTTCTGTAAGATTTCTTTTATTTTGAATACCATCACTATAGTCTTCCTTCTTTAATTCTTCATCAGCCTTATCTGGAATTACTACCTTACCAGTTACACGAAGTCCATAAAAACTATCTGGTATCTTTAAATATTCAAATGCAAAATAATCTCCATCATTAAAACCTTGGTTTAAAGCTGTCCTTAGATCATCTTTAACATAGCTATCTTTACCTCTACTATCATAATTGCTTAAAGTACCAGTTGCTGCATTATAGTATTTAACTCTAAACACAAACTCATTACCTGCATCATAATAATAGAATTCCGTAGTATCAGGAAATGACACAGTATTATTTGTATGGTCAAACTTAAGTTTAAATGGCGTCCCACCATTTGTTCCAATAAATTCAATAAGTGATTCATCATCATTCAAGGTTTCAGGTGAAAATCTACTTTCTAATCCTGCTTTAGTTATAACAAAATCAGTATATTGAAAATCATCTCCAAATTGTGCTCCATCACTGTAGTCTTCCAGCTGATTTCTAACTGTTCCATTAATCTTTACCTGAAAAGCATGTTTTGCATTTATTCTAATGTAATCACCATATTCAAAATTTAACCCGCTTAATAATTGATTTAGCTTAGTTGTATTAGATGTTTCCCTACCATTTAATATTGCTTCAAACTTCTTCCTATTTGTATCTTTTTCATATACATAAATCTTATAGTACCATCCATCACCTGCATCAGTATGAAAGTGCATATCAGTATTTATTTTTTCCATATTAATTTTTCCTGTCTCATGGTTAAAAACTATTTTAAATGTCTCTGCATTTGTATAGTTATTGTTCGAAATTCTTTTTGTACCTCCAAAAATTATATTATTTCTATTTATGGAGGGCTTTACATTGTACTTTCTTTCTACAGAAACACTTCTTCCCCAGCTGTCAGTAAGAATAAGAGTTATTGTATTCTCTCCTAAATTGCTCATCTTTTCTTTATCTTCTTCTGATATTGTAATATTATCAGATCCAATATCTAAATCATGGTCATCACTTATTTCAGTTTCTGCTCCATAATCATGGTCATCTCCACAGAATACTTCTGTCACTTCATTTGGATTTAGTAATCTAATTGAAGGTGCTTCATTATAAACAGCATCCATAGCATCTTCATAAATTTTAAATCTTACATTATACATGAAATCTTCTTCATCTATACCATCTGAATATTTTTCAGTTATATTGTTTTGTAAATCTATATTACCAGTAATTCTAACATTATTTTCTGTTAATTTTGCATATATACTAATATAATCTCCAAAATCAAATGGAGTATTATTAAACTCTCTTAACTTTGATTCAATACCATTTCTAGTTACCATATCATCTTCTGTTATTGAAAGAGAGTTTTTCTCATTTCCATCTTCATCAAATAATTTAAATTGATATTCCATACCTTCAATAGGCTGATCAGGGGTAACAACACCTACACCTAATTCTGGATTATTACTACCACCTTCACCATCTGGTGTATTAGTATCATCATTATTTTCTGGCGGATTAGTATTATCCTCACCTTCATTAGGTGGTGTAACTTCTTCACCATTACCTGAACTTGCAGAATTATCTTCACTACTTGATGTTTTAGCTGCTTCTTTTCTAACTTGTCTTAAAGCTTTATTATTTTTTGTAACTTCAAATTTCTTTTCTTGAAGGTTAATACC
>CAKVFO010000069.1 GCA_934746785.1 uncultured Clostridium sp.
AGACAGAACTTACAGATGGTAAACTACCACCGCTATATACTAAAAGTGATATTTTACAAGCTTTGGAGGAAAAAAAAGTAATATATGGAATACTTAACAAAGAAATAGAAAAAGCTATTACAGAAAGGAAAGTAGTAGATTTGGTGGTTGCTAAAGGAGTAAATGCAGAAAATGATGAAGGAGACACAATTAAATTTTTATTTGAAGAAAGTAAGAGAAATGTAGAAGCTGATTCTACGAAACAAGTTGACTATAAAAATTTATATGTTACAGCTATGGTTGAAGATGGAGATGTAATTGGTGAATTAATTACAGGTAAAAAAGGTCATAATGGAATGAATGTCTTAGGCAAAGAAGTTAAAAGAAAAAAGAAAAAGGTGGTAAACTTAATAGCTAAAGAAGGATGTAGAATAGAAGGTGATAAGGTAATAGCTTCAATAAAAGGTCGTCCTAAATTTAAAAAAGGGATTTTTTCTGTAAATAAAGTTTTAGAAACTAATTATGATATTGATATAAAAAGCGGAAATATAGATTTTGTTGGAGATGTAATTGTTCATGGTAGTGTTAAAGATGGGATGAAAATTGAATGTGGTAATAGTGTTCATATTCAAAAAAATGTAGAGTCTGCAAAAATAATGGCACAAGGTGAAATATCAGTTGACGGTAGTATTATAAATTCAGAGTTGATTGGTGGTGTTGATACAATAGGTATTAAAGAACATATAATTTTTTTAAAAAAGTTTAAAGAAGAGATTAGATTGATAATAAAGTCAGTTAAAGAAGTTAGAGCTAGGCATGTTATAAGTGAGGATAAACCTGATGGTGAAATTATAAAGCTTTTACTAGAAACTAAATTTAAAGAAGTTGAGTTGGAAGCTAAGGAAATATTAAAGGATAATAATTTTGAGAATAAAACTATGGATAAAATAAAGCAATTTTTAAGAGAAAAGATTATAGGTTCTGGTTCTCTAGGTATAAAGTATTATGACCAATTGTTCGAATTAATAAAGTGTATAGATAATGAAATAGAACCCGAAATGAATAAGATTAGCTGTCCAGTAGACGTTTATTTTAATTATTGCCAAGACACAAAGATAAAAACTACAGGAAATATTTTTATAACTGGTAAGGGGCAATATGTATCAGATTTATCTACTGAAGGAGATATAGAATTCTTAGAAAATGGTGCAGTGGCAAGAGGTGGTACATTACGTGCAGGAAAAACCATAAAAGCAAAGGTTGTAGGCAGTGTAGCAGGAGTTACTACAACGTTAAAGGTGCCTAAAGATGGTTTGATTAATGTAGATGTTGCATATCAAAATAGTGTTTTTATAGTTGGTGATAGGCAGTATTTGTTAGAAAAACCATCTAAGGATGTTAAAGCATATATGGATAGTAAGGGTGAAATAAGAGTAGATAAATTATTACTATAGGAGGATGGGCTTTATGGAAGAAAAGGAAATTAAAATTCTTATTTTTAATTTAAATGGGGAAAGTTTTGCAACAGAAATAAATGATGTTGAAAGAATATTAGGTTATATTGAACCAACTGATGTGCCAGATGTTCCAAGTTTTGTCGAAGGTGTCATTAATCATGAAAGCAATATACTTCCTATTGTGGATTTAAGTAAAAAATTTAAATTTGGAAAGATAAAAAGTGATATTGAGCTTGAAAATAGAAAAATCGTTGTTATAAAAAGAAAAGAAAAAAAGTTTGGAGTAATTGTTGATACAGTTGAAGAAGTTTGTGATGTATCAAATGCAGTTTTTGAAAAAGCACCTGAAATAACAGTTACAGATATGTCAAAAAAATATATAAAAGGCTTATTAAAGTTAGATGGTAGAATAGTTATTCTTTTAAATATTGGAGATATATTAACAGAAGAAGAAGAAAATCTGATCTTTTAGGAGGATAAGTTAAACTATGGGTGAAGTTAAAGTTGGTATTGCAGATTTAAATGTAGTCATGCCTCCGGGGAAGATTATGACAATAGGATTAGGTTCATGTATAGGAATTGCATTATATGATACAACGTTAAAAATTGCAGGCCTTGCACATATAATGTTGCCTGATAGTACACAGTTTAAAACAGTAGCTAAGCCACTTAAGTTTGCAGATTTAGCAATTCCTTTATTAATAGAAAAAATGGAGGGAATGGGTTGTAAAAAAAGTAATCTTATTGCAAAAATTGCAGGTGGTGCTTCTATGTTTAATTTTTCAGATAAAAGTATGGTAAGTGATATAGGCAAAAGGAATGCAGAATCAGTTAGAAATACATTAATGAGTGAATCAATACCGATAGTTGCTGAAGATACAGGTGGGAATAAGGGCAGAACAATGGTTGTAGATACAAACGATGGATGTGTAACATTACGAATCGTTGGTCAGGGAACTATTACATTATAAGGAGTGATGTGAAATGTACTCAATAAAGGTAGCAGTTGTTGATGATTCTGCTTTTATGAGAAAGGTAATATCTGATGAATTAAATTCACAAAATGGTATTGATGTAGTAGCTAAATTTAAAAATGGTAAGGAACTAATCGATCTATATGATATATATAAGCCAGATATAATAACATTAGATATTGAAATGCCTGTAATGAATGGTCTAGAGACTTTAAAGGCTTTAAAAGAAAAAAATATAGCTTGTCCAGTTATTATGTTAAGTAGTTTGACTAGTGAGAATTCTGCTCATACAATGGAATGTCTAGGTCTGGGAGCAACAGATTTTATTGAAAAACCAACGGCTAATATGATAACTGATGGAAATATCTTCAAAGATACTCTTGTGGAAAAAATAACTGCTATAGTCTTAAATAAAAAAAGAGATTTAAAAAAAGGTCGAAGGACTATAAAATGTAATAATGAAAAGAAGATAAATAAAGCTGTTGATGCTGTAGTAATTGGAGCATCAACTGGAGGACCAAAAGCTTTACAATCTTTATTAACTGAAATTGATAGTGATATTGGAGTTCCAATTTTTGTTGTTCAGCACATGCCAAGAGGTTTTACAAAAGCTTTTGCAGATAGATTAAATACTATTTGTGGTTTGAAAGTAGTTGAAGCTGAAAATGGCATGGAAATAGAGAAAAATACCATATACATAGCTAAAGGAGGCTATCATATGGTTTTAAAAAATGACAAATGTATATATTTAAATGAAGAACCGTCAATATGGGGAGTAAGACCTGCAGTAGATAAATTATTTAATTCAGCTGCAGAAGTTTATGGAGGTAATCTACTATCTGTAGTTCTTACTGGTATGGGAAGAGATGGAGCAAGAGGTACCGAGGTTATTAAAGATAAAGGTGGTATAACGATATCTGAACATGAGTCAACTTGTACCATCTATGGAATGCCCAGGGTGGCTTATGAAACTGGTAAAGTAGATATGGTATTAGAATTGCCGCTTATTTCAAAAAAGATTAATAGCATTTTAAAAGGGAGATAAGAGGATTATGGATTTTAATGAATTTCATATATGGGTACACAAAGAACTAGGAATAAATTTATCAGCATATAAACCAGAACAGCTGCATAGAAGAATAAACAGTTTGATGGCACGTATAGGAGTAAAATCCCTAGATGAATATACTAAATTGATAAAAACAGATGAAGTTCAAAAACAGAAGTTTTTAGATTTTATCACTATTAATGTAACTGAGTTTTTTAGAAATCCAGAATTGTTTAAAGAACTTGAAGACATTATTGAAAAAGAGCTTCTATCTAAAAAGGATAAATTAAAGATTTGGAGTGCAGCATGTTCAATTGGCTGTGAGCCTTATACTTTAGGTATTATATTTGATAAAATCAGTAGAGGTAAAAAACATGATATATTAGCAACAGATATTGATAATACTATTCTTACAAAAGCAAAGCAAGGTATGTATGTTCAATCTGAAGTGAAAAATGTTGAAATCCAAGATTTGAATAAATACTTTACAAAAAAAGATGATAAGTATTTCATAAACCAAGATATAAAGTCGATGGTTAATTTTAAGAAGCATGATTTAATATTAGGCGATTATGAAAGAGATTTTGATTTGATTGTTTGTAGAAATGTAGTAATATACTTTAATAATGATGTGAAGAATGAAATATATAAAAAGTTTAGTCAGTCATTAAAAAAGGGTGGATTACTATTTGTGGGGGCTACAGAAAGTATTTATAATTATAAGGAATTTGGATTTGAAAAGGCTTCTACTTTTATATATAGAAAACTTTAGGGAGGAATTTATATGGATACATCTCAATATATGACAATGTTTATAGAGGAATCAATGGATAATTTACAGACACTAAATGAATCGCTTTTAGATTTAGAGCAAGATCCAAGTGATGTGGATAAATTAAACGAAATATTTAGAGTAGCACATACAATGAAAGGTATGGCAGCTACAATGGGATTTAGTGATATTGCAGAGCTTACACATAAAATGGAAGATGTTTTATCTGAATTTAGAGATGGTGAATTGAGTGTTACACAAGAAGTAGTTACTGTACTGTTTGATTGTCTAGATACATTAGAGAAAATGATAACTAATGTTGAAGAAGGAATTGAGGAACAGGTTGATATTGATGCTATTATGGAAGCACTTAATAAAGTAGCCAAAAGTGGAAATAGTGAAAGTTCTTCAGAAAATAAGTCGGAACAAAATGCTTCAAAGCATTTAGAAATTTCTGATGATAAAAATCTTGTTGCATTAAATGAATATGATTATTCAATAATTAAACAAGCTATTGAAAAAGGATATAATGCAATTGAATTAAAAATTACATTAAGTGAAAATACACTATTAAAGTCAGCAAGAGCATTTTTAATAGTAAAGGATCTTGAAGAAACAGGTGAGATTATAAAATCTGTTCCAGAAACACAGGAAATAGAAAATGAAGAATTTGATTTAGAATTAGCTTTCGTGTTAGTTACTAATAATACAGAAGATGAAATTAGAACTTTAGTTGAAGGAATTTCAGAAGTAAGAAAGGTTGAAGTTCAAACTGTAGTATTAGATAATGAAGCAGAAAACAAAAAAATTGACGAAGTCAAACCTAAAAATATAGTTGTTGAATCAAAACCAGAAGTTAAACCAGCAGCTAAAAAGTCAAAGTCGAAGAAAGAGTCTGTTAAACATAAGAAGGCGCATCAATCAGTAAGAGTGGATTTGGAAAGAATTGACAAGTTAATGAATATGGTTTCAGAACTTGTAATTTATAGAACACGATTAGAACAGATAGTTTTAAACTATAAATCACCTGAATTATCAGAAACATTAGAACAAATTGGAAGGACAACAACAGATCTTCAAGACTTAGTAATGAAGATTAGAATGCTTCCTTTAGACACTGTATTTAACAGATTCCCAAGAATGATAAGAGATGTTTCTATTGAGTTAAATAAGGAAATTAATTTCGTAATTGAAGGCGCTGAAACAGAATTGGATAGAACTGTAATTGATGAAATAGGTGAACCATTAATTCACTTGTTAAGAAATGCAGCAGACCATGGTATAGAATCTAAAGAAGAAAGAATTGCAGCAGGAAAGGATCCAGTTGGTACTGTTAAGCTTATTGCTTACCAAGAAGGAACAAAAGCATTAATTAAGGTTATTGATGATGGTGCAGGAATAAATGTTGAAAAGGTAAAAGCAAAAGCAGAAAAAATGGGTATTAATACTGAAGGTCTTTCTGAAAATGATATTAAAAATTTAATATTTGCTCAAGGATTTAGTACTAATGAAGTAGTAACAGACCTTTCGGGTAGAGGCGTAGGAATGGATGTTGTTAAAACAAAGATTGCTTCTCTTGGTGGTACTGTTGAACTTATCAGTGAAGAAGGTAAAGGCTCAACTTTTGTAATACAATTACCACTTACATTACAAATTATCCAAGCGTTATTAGTTAATGTAGGAGAAGAAACATTAGCAATTTCATTAGGATTTATAGATAGAGTTATTGATTATAAAGAAGAAAATATTAAAAAGACTAACGGTAAAGAAGTTATTATCTATAGGGGTAATGTAATACCACTTGTCAGATTAAATGAAAGATTAGATATTCAAGCTGATGAAAGTGAAAAGAAATATGTGATTATTGTTAATGTGGGAGATAAGACAGTAGGATTATTAGTCGATTCATTATTAGGACAACAAGAAATAGTTATAAAGCCTTTAGGAAAGACATTAAAGTCTCTTAAAGAATATATTGGTGCAACGATATTAGGAAATGGATTAGTTACATTAATACTTGATGTAGGGGCACTATTATAAGTATAATATATATGATATGGAGGTAAGGTATGGAGGAAAGACAATTAAGTAGTCTTCAAAAAGATGCATTAAGAGAAGTATCAAATATAGGGACAGGTAATGCTGCAACAGCTTTATCAATGCTTCTTCATCAGAAGATAGATATGACAGTGCCTTCTGTAAATTTGATTGAACTTTCAACAATGTTTGATCAGGTTGGAGAAGAAGAAGTTGCAGGGATAGTTGTAAGGGTGCTTGGTGATATACCAGGAAGTATATTAATAATATTTGAAAAGGTAGTAGCATTAGATATAATTAAAATTCTGACTGGTAAGGATGAAAATCACTTCTCAGAACTTGGAAGCTCAGCACTTTGTGAAATAGGAAATATTCTTTCAGGTTCATATATGAATGCAATTTCAAAGTTTACAGGCTTAAGTGCAATAGCCTCAGTACCAGCAGTATCATATGATATGTTAAATGCTATTTTAGCAACAACTTTTGTAGAATCTGGTCAGTATGATGAGTATATTCTTGATATTGAAACATTATTTTTAAATGAAAATAATGGACAAATAGGAGCACACTTTTATTATATACCAGTACCAGGCTCTATCGAGAAAATTTTAAAAACTATAGGCGTAAATTAAATTGGAGGTATGAACAAGATGGCTAAAGTATTAATAGTTGATGATGCAGCGTTTATGAGAATGATGATTA
The DNA here is from genome assembly GCA_934746785.1 of uncultured Clostridium sp. Classification (GTDB taxonomy): domain Bacteria; phylum Bacillota; class Clostridia; order Clostridiales; family Clostridiaceae; genus Clostridium. The sequence continues at coordinate 6,970 of CAKVFO010000069.1, forward strand.
AAGATATTCTTGAAAAGAATAATTTTGAGGTAGTAGGAGAAGCAAGCAATGGTTTAATTGCTGTAGATTTATATAAAAAGGAAAAACCGGATGTAGTAACAATGGACATTACTATGCCTGATATGGATGGAATTGAAGCTGTAAAAGAAATAAAAGCTTTTGATCCAAATGCTAAGGTAATAATGTGTTCAGCAATGGGACAACAATCGATGGTTATGGATGCAATAAAAGCAGGAGCTAGAGACTTCATTGTTAAGCCTTTCCAAGCAGACAGAGTTTTAGAAGCAATAAATAAAGTACTTGGTGCATAATTTATTATTTAAAGTGGTATAGAGGAGGCGATCATAGAATGCAAATAGTAGTATTTAAGCTGGGTGATGAGCATTTCGCTGTTGAGACTGAGAGAGTTCAAGGAATCAATGACATAATGGGAATTACAAAGGTACCAAAAGCACCAGCTTATATAAAAGGATTAATTAATTTAAGAGGTAATATAAAATCATTAGTAGATATAGACTTATTATTAGATGTAAATTCATCAGCTGAGCAGGAAAATATAATTATTTTAACTGTAGAAGATGAAGAAATTGGAATTACAGTTGATGAAGTTGAAGAAGTATTAGATATTGATGAAAAATCTATTCAAAAAATGGATAATGAACAAGTAAGTCCTTATATTAAAGGTATTCTTAAATATGAAGATAAGCTTCTGACAATAATAGATATTGACAAGCTACTAAATTAGAATAGAAAAGAGGGCAAAGTATGGCAGATGTTTTATCACAAAGTGAAATAGATGCATTGTTATCTGCCTTGTCTACAGGAGAATTAGAACCTGAACAAGTGCCTAAAGAAGAAGAAAAGCATAAGGTTAAGGTTTATGATTTTAGAAGTCCACAAAAATTTTCTAAAGATCACATAAGGACGCTTGAATTAATTCATGATAATTTTGCAAGGATAATTTCTAATTATCTAACTGCACAAGTAAGGGTTAATGTTAAAGTAAGAATTGAAACTGTAGAACAGATAACTTACGAAGAATTTATACATTCTGTACAGAATCCAACGATAATGACTTTATTTAAGATGCCACCACTAACTGGAACGATTTTATTTGAATCAAATCCACAATTCGCTTTTCAAGTAATAGACATAATGCTTGGTGGTACAGGAGATAGACCGATAGTAAGTAAAGAATTTTCTGATATAGATAAGAAAATTATGATGCAATTAACATCTGGAATGATTGATAACTTAAAGCTGGCATGGGAAGATATACTGGATGTTGAAACAGAAGTTGAAGGTATTGAAACTAATCCAGCAATTAATCAGACATTAGCACCTAATGAGCCAGTTGCACTAATAAACTTTTCCGTAGAAATCGGTAAGAGCAATACATATTTAAACTTATGTATACCATATTTATCACTGGAAAAAGTTTTAGATAAATTAGTAGTGCAATACTGGTTCAAAAATGAAGCTGAAGAAAAATATGATGAGTCAAGACATAAACTTGAAAATGGCTTAAATCCAGTAGAAGTTAATTTATCTGCAGAGTTAGGAAAAGCAAATCTTACTGTTGATGATTTCTTAAAGTTAGGTAGAGGAGATATAATTAAATTAGATAATAAATGTACTAATCCTATCAAAGTATATGTTGAAGATAAGGAATATTATTATGCTAAGCCTGGAATAGTAGGTAAAAATATTGGAGTAGCTGTATTAGATGTAATAGATAAGGATGTGAATGAGTAATGAGTAATGGCTTTTTATCACAAGATGAGATAGATTCACTATTAGGTGGTGATAGTAAAGAGCAAAATGCGGCTGATAAAGCTGTAAAAAATGAAGAGAAAGTTTTAACTGATATAGAGAAAGATTTACTAGGTGAAATTGGTAATATTTCGATGGGCTCAGCTTCAACAGCTCTTTATCAATGTATTAATCAAAAGGTAAATATAACTACTCCAGTAGTAACTGAAACAACTTTAGAAGAAATTAAAGAAGGATTTGAAGCGCCAACAATTGTATTAGAAGTAGAATATACAACAGGTATAATTGGTAGAAATATATTAATAATAAGAACTGATGATGCTGCTGTAATTTCTAATTTAATGATGGGTGGAGATGGCAAACCAGAGAAGCATGAACTAACAGAAATAGAGATTAGTGCAGTGTCAGAAGCAATGAATCAAATGATTGGTTCAGCTGCTACATCAATGGCAACTATGTTTTCAAGAAAAGTAGATATAGCTCCACCGGTATCTAAAATATGGAGAGATCAGAGCGAAGAATTATCATCTAATATACCAGGAGAAGAAAAAATCATTAGAGTTAATTTTAAGATGACAATTGGAGATGTTGTAGATAGCAATATAATGCAGATTTTTCCAGCGTCTACAGCAAAAAAAATTGTTTCAATAATGATGGGGAAAGAAGAAGCAGAAGAAAATGTTGATACTACACAACAAACAAATGTAGCTTCAGAACCAATGCAGGGAGTTTCATATAAGGAACCTGAAAGACAAGTTCAAAGTGATGTGCATACAACAAACTATGCAGAACCAGTACATGTTCAGGCTCCACAATCTATGGCAGCTACTACTCCAGTAGAAGTGCACGAAGCAAGATTTGAACCATTAGGAGAAACAGCAAGTTCTTCATCACCTCAAAATATAGATTTGATTTTAGATGTTCCTTTAGATATATCTGTAGTTTTAGGAAGAACTAAAAAGAGTATAAAAGATATTTTAAGTTTAGGAACAGGAGCTTTAATAGAACTTGATAAACTTGCTGAAGAGCCCGTAGAAATATTGGTGAATGGTAAGAAGATCGCTTTTGGAGAAGTTGTGGTAGTTGATGAAAACTTTGGTGTAAGAATTACTAATATAGTAAGTGGAGCAGAAAGAATTAAATCATTACGATAATTTAAGAGACTATATGGTTATTAGAGATATGATTTGGAAAGGGTTAAATGTATTTGCATTTAGCCCTTTTATTACGTAGCTTCTGTTATTTGTATTATATTTTTAAAGTTGATTATTAAAAGATTGAGTTTTTTAGGTGATTTAAAAAAAACTCCTAAACTAAAGGATTCATCATTCGATAATTAATTATAGTGATAAGAGATGGAGGAGTCGAAATGAATATAAAAGGAATTGGATCACAAAATATAGTGAATTTATATGCTAGAAATAATAATAAAGTTGCTAATAAAAATAATATAAAAAGAAGCAATGATACTATAGAGATATCCAATGTAGGAAAACAATTAAATACTTATTCTTTTGATGACATTCACATTGATAATAGTGCTAAGATTGAAATATTAAGAAATAAGATTCAAAATGGAACTTATAATGTTGATGCAAAATTAACAGCTCAAAGTATAATAGATATTATTAAGGAGAAGAAAATCTAATGCATATCGAATTAATTGAAGTAATAAAGAATGAAAATAAAGCTTTAGAACATTTATTATCACTATTAAATAAGCAGTGTGAATATATAATGAAAAAAGATGTTTTTTCATTAGAAGAAATAGTAGAAGAAATTAAAATTTGTAATAAAACAATTGCTCAAAAAGAAGTAGAAAGAAGAAAGATAATCGGAAACAATAGTATTAATGTACTAGTTAATGAATCTGATAATAAAGAACTTAAAGATGAATTTAAAAATATAAAAAATATGATAAGACAAGTGCAATATCAAAAAGAAACAAATGATATGTTATTAAAACAAGAAATAAGTTTTAATACACAAATATTGAATATTATTAATCCGAGAAGAGAAACAAAAACTTATACATCGATGGGTAATTTAATAAGATAGGAGGAATTTGATGGCAGGATTATTTTCAACATTTAATATTGGAAAAAGTGGCTTGAATGTAAGTCAAAATACAATAAATACTACATCTCATAATATATCAAACTCAAATACAGTTGGCTTTTCAAGACAAAGAGTAAAGGTTCAAACAACTACACCTTTATCTACAGGGATTACTGGTACAGGTCAAATGGGAACAGGCGCTAAGGTGGCTGCTATAGAAAGGGTTAGAGATACATTCATAGATTATCAAGTTAGAAGTTCAAATTCAAAGTTGGGAAATGTAAATATAAAAAGTGATATATTATCTCAAGTAGAAGATATATTCAATGAACCTTCAGATACTGGAATATCAGCTATGGTAGGAAAGTTTTTCGATTCATGGACTGAAGTTTCATTGCAACCTAATAGTTCAAATACAAGAACTATATTAGCACAAAATACTTTAGCATTAACTAATGCATTGAATAGTACTTATATAAAGCTTGAAGATTTAGAAAGTAATTGTCAAAAACAAATTAAACAAAATGTATTAGATGTTAATACTCTTTTAGATAAGATTGATAAGGTAAATCAAGAAATTAAAGCTGTAACAGCATCAGGACAAACACCAAATGACTTGATGGATACTAGAGATAATTATTTAGATGAATTGAGTAGTATAATTGGAATATCTGTAGAAAATAAAAGCTATAATGGAATAAATGTTAATGCAACAGATGCTGGAAATATGGTCAATTCAACTTTACTTTCTAGTGATAAGATATTGTCTGCTAGGTTATCATATATTTCATCTATAGATACTGATCCTAATAATTCAGATATAAAGGTAATAACGTATTATAAGTTAGGGAATAGTACTACAGATGCTCAAACACAACAAGTAAGAGTATCAGGATTAAGTGATGATGATGTGAAAGGATTATTAGCTTCAAGAGTTTTATGGGCAGATGAAAATGGACAAATTACTAAAGCTGATGGATATCCAATTAAGGATGGAGCTTTAATATCTGCAAATGAGTTAATGCAGTTTAATGGAACAACTGGAGAAATATCAGGAAATGTACAAGCTCAAGCATCCATAAATGAATACAAAGATCACTTAAATAGTTTAGCAAAATCTCTTGCATTTTCAATTAATGCTATTCATAGTGGATTATCAAGTACAACAAACTATGGAGGAACTCCTGAATACGATGCGCTTCCATTCTTTGTGAATTCAGATGTTGTTAGATATGATAGTTTAGGAGAAGTATCAAATATATATCAATTGTTAGATTCTGAAAATGAGATTACAGCAAAAAATATAACAATTAATAAAGAAATTTTAAATGATGTTATGAAAATAAAAACTAAAACTCATGATTGTAATTTTGCAACTAGTAGAGATAATAATATTGATGCTGAAGGTGATGGAAATAGAGCAGCAGCTATAGCAGATTTAAGAAATACTCTTTTACGAGTTCAAGATTTTGGAGATACAATAAAGTCAAGAGAGGATTTATTTAAATCAGGAAAAGGTGGAGCAACATTAACTAATTTTGGAATGAAGATATCAAGTAATACTACTGGGATGACTTTTGATTCATTTTATCAAGATGCAATTAATAAACTTGGAGTTGATGCTTTAGCTTCTAAGAATGAGGTATCTACACAAACTAATATACTTAATGATTTAGAGAGCAGAAGAGATAGTGTATCAGGAGTTTCATTAGATGAAGAAATGACTAACTTAATCCAATATCAACATGCATATAGTGCTAATGCAAAAGTTATAGCTACAGTTGGTGAGTTATTAGATGTTATAATTAATGGGTTAATAAGATAAATTAGATAAAAGGAGATGAGTTTGTGAGAATTACTAATAGAATGATGTCAAATACTTACTTAAGTAATATGAATAGAAACCTTTCAAATTTAAATAAGATAAATAATCAATTATCAACAGGTAAATTAATTAATAGACCTTCTGATAATCCATATAAGACAGCCAGAAGTATGCAACTTACTACAAGTATAAATACTAATAGTCAATATAAAAGTAATATTAATAATGCGTCAAACTGGTTAGATGCAACAGATGACGCTCTTTCTTCATTAACAAATGTTTTACAAAGAGTTAGAGAACTTATGATTTCATCAGGTAATGCAGCATATGGAAGTGATGAAAGTGCATCAATTAATAAGGAAATAAATGAAAGAGTTTCGGAAGTTACTCAAATATTAAATTCTAACTTTGATGGAAGGTATATATTTGGTGGAACAAAAACTACTTCAAAGCCATTAGATGTAGCTCAAAATCCTGTAACAAAAAATTATGATATTAAATTTATAGATAAAGAAGGAAATCATATAGACTTAGAATCTGCAGAAATAGATCAAGTTCGTTTAGTTGATTCTTTATCAAGTAATTTAAGTGTTGAAGTTAGTAAAGGTGTAAACATAGATTATAATGTTACAGCTATGGGAATTTTAAGATTTAAAAGTGATGCTGGAGAAAGTATTGATGGAATAGCATTGCTAAGTGATATTCAGAATAATTTATCATCAAATAGTGTTGATGATAGAGAAAAAGTAGTAACTGAAAATTTAAAAGATATAGATGCATTATTAAGTAATATTTTGAATAAAAGAGCAGAAGTTGGAGCAAAACAAAATAGAATGGAATCTGCACTTAGTAAAAATGAAGATGAAACATTAAGTATGACAGATGTGTTATCTAAAACAGAGGATGTTGATTATACAGAAAAAACTATTGAATATTATATGGCACAAACAACTTATACAGCTGCACTTCAAGTAAATGCTCAAGTATTGCCTAAAACCATACTAGATTATCTATAATTAAGAGGTGTGTGTGATGGAAATAAAATTCGAAAAAGGATTACTAGGTTTAGAGGTATATAAAAGTTTTGAATTAAAAGATATAGATGAAGTTGATAGTTTTAAGTTATTGCAATGTAAAGAAGAACCAGATATAGGACTAGTATTAGTTTCTCCTTTTGAAGTTGAAGAAAAATATGAATTTGAAATATCAGATTCTATAGAAAAACAAATTGGAGCAAAATCAATAGAAAATTTGCTTGTTTTTACTACTGTTAATATTAATTCTGATCCAAGTAAGATGACTACAAATTTGAGGGCCCCAATAATAATAAATACAGTTGATAAAAAAGGTATTCAGGTTATTTTAAATAATGAACAATATAAGATAAAACATCCTATAAGTAAGGGGTGATTTAATGTTAGTGATTACAAGAAAAGAAGGTGAATCTATATTAATAGGTGATGATATAGAGATAACAATTTCAAAAATTTCGGATGGAAGTACTAAAGTTGCTATTAATGCACCTAGAGAAATGCCTATACTTAGAAAAGAACTATATAAAGAGGTAGAAAATGAAAATATAGAGTCTGCAAAATTTGATATTGAATTATTAAAGACTTTGAAAAAATAGGGGGATTAAATGAGCTTAAGGATTATTACTAATGGAGGAGTCCATAGTCTTGTAAATGATAATGAGGTAATAGTTAATACTAACAATGCGAAAATTAATTCTATTAATAACATTAAAAATAATTTAGACTACACTGAAGATAAAGTAAAAGATGCAGTTAATAAATTAAATAAAGAATTAGAAAAAGAAAAAGTTCATGCTGAATATTCATATTATGAGAAATTAAATACTATTACTATTAAAATTATCAATGATGATACTAAGGAAGTTATTATGGAACTGCCACCAGAAAAAATTTTAGACTTAATATCAAAAATGTGTGAATTAAATGGTGTAATTGTAGATAAGGATGTTTAGTTAGCTTATGGCATTTAAGTTGAATCTTATAACTAGAGACATACGAAGAAGGATGGTAGAGGCAGTAGATAATAACAAAGTACATGATAATGAAAAGGCTAATATTTCTACAAAAAAGTTTAAAGATAAGAAACAAGAGATGAATAAGAAGGAATATAAAAAAATCAAAAAGAAGTTTTTTACGATAGACGCCATTAAAAATAATAGCAAAAAAGTAGGTATAAATGCAGAGATAGATAAAGATATATTAAGTGGTGAATCAGTGGGCATATTTGTAGATAAGAAAAAATAGGAGGTTATATATGTATACTAAAGGATATAATATATATAAAGATAATAGTATTAATTTTGCATCAAAAGAACAATTGCTTTTAATGTTAGTGGATGGAGCTGTAAAATATGCTAAAAGAGCAGAAATTGCAATTGAGAAGAAAGATGTAAAGTTAGCGCATGAAAGCTTAGTAAGAACACAAGATATATTTATTGAACTTATGTCAACTTTAAATAGAAATGCTGGAGATTGGGCAGAGCAGTTGTTCAGAGTATATGAATTTATAAATAATAAACTTGTAGAAGTTAACATAAAGAAGGACTTAAGTTTATTAAGAGAGGTACTACCTTTAATTCAAGAAGTTAGAGATATATGGTACGAGGCTTATGAAAAAACCAAAAAAATAGGATAATAAAAGGGGGAAGGTTTTATGACTAATAGAATTACAGGTTTAGCAAGTGGAATAGATATAGACGAGTTAGTAAAATCAGAACTTTCTACTTATAAATCAAAAATAACTAAGCAGCAACAAAGTAAAGATATATTATCTATACAACAAGAAATGTATAGAGACATAATTAATGAAGGATCTGACTTTTATGATAAGTATTTAGATTTGACTAAAAACGGGAATTTATTGAGTTCATCATCATATGCAACAACTGTATTTTCATCTACAAACGAAAATGCAGTTACAGCAAGAGCAGTTAGTGGTTCTGCTATAAAAGATAATTATAAAGTTCAAGTAAATAGATTAGCTCAACCAGCAAGTAAGGTTTTTAAATTATCGGATATTGAAGGAGCAGCTGATAATAAGATATCGGTTAAAGTTGGAGAAAAAGAAGTTACTATTGATTTAACTTCTATAATAAATAGTGATAAAACTGAAAGCCAAAAAAATAATGATTTAGTAAGTGCTTTAAATAATAATTTAAGTTCATTAGGACTAAAAGCTATGTATTCAGAAGTCTCAGGCGGGATAATTTTAAGAACTGAAGAAAGTGGCGAAAATCAATCTTTTACTATAAAGGATAGTGGAAATAATATAAATATTGAAGCAAAAGGTGTAGATTGTGAATATTCAATAAGCAGTTCTACTTCTGGTGGATCAAAAACTTTTACTTCAGCAAAGAATGATGTAACTCTTGATGGAATAAAATTCACATTTACAGCAGTAACAACTGAAGAAGTAACAATTACAGGCAAGACAGATGTAAGTTCAACAGTAGATAAAATTGTCAGTTTTTTTGATGATTATAATAGTATGATAACTAATTTTCAAACTACATTAAGAGAGAAGCATGATAGAAATTATGCACCTCTTACAGATGACCAGAAAAGTGAAATGAAAGAATCTGAAATAACTAAATGGGAAGAAAAAGTTAGACAAGGTCAATTGCATAATGATAGTATTATAAGCAGTTTTGTTAATGAATTAAAAACTATAATAACTTCTAATACATCAGAATTGAAGAAGATAGGAATTACTACTAAAAAGGAATATGGTGTAAAAGCAGGAACTGTTGAAATTGATACAGAAAAATTAAGGGCTGCTCTTGAATCTGATCCGGAAAGTGTAATGAAATTATTTACTGCTGCTGAAGATAGTAGGGTAAATAGCAAAGGAGAAAAAGAAAAGGTTCCTAATACTGGTGGAATATTTACAAGATTCAAAAATATAATTTATGATAATACAAAATCAACTACAAAATCAGCATTAATAAAGAAAGCTGGTACAGCAACTAATAATTCTAATTCAACTATAACTAAGCAGATTAATTCTTATGCAAAAAGTATTAGTCAAATGCAAACAATATTGCAGAGAAAAGAACAAAAATTATACAGTAAGTATTCACAATTAGAAACAGCTATGAATAAATATAATAATCAATTAGCTAACTTACAATCTTATTTTGGATAGAGTTGTTATGGAAAGTTTATTTAATGATTATATTTTATTAACAAAGTCTATTTTATCAGGCATTAATAATGGTATATCTGTAGATGAGTTTTTTGATAAAAGAGAAAATATTATAGAAAGTATCATTGTTAATGATTTTTTTAGTAAAGAAGAAAAGAAAAAAATATATGAGATTTCTGGTGCTAAAGAATTGGACAAACAAGTTGTTGAATTTATAAAAAATGAAATGTTAAAAACTAAAGAAGAAATGAGAAATGCTGCGAATAATAAGCGATTATATTCAAGTTATGTTACAAATAACTTGAAGGGAAGTTTCTTTAGAAGAACAATTTAATATTTAATTTATGCTTATAAGGCTGTATTATTAAATAAAGTGATAAAAAGAATAAGTTATTTAAAGATAGGTGAATGTTCCTTAAAGTTTGTATTTTTTTAAGGACATTCACTTTTGCTTTTAGGTAAGCGTAAAAGATTTGGTATCTAGATGCTGAAAGCAATCTACTGATAAAATTTTATAAAAATAAAAATTTTATCTGGAGGTTACTTATGTATCAAAAATTAGACAATGTTGCTTGGGAAAAATATGTAAATGAATATTCTTCAGTAGTTCTTCAAGCTATTAACTTTAAAACTAAAGAAAAAAGATTAGTTTCTTCTGAATCACGAAATTATTACAAATGCACTTAATGAAAATGAAAAGTTATTAATTGATAAGCTTGAAACGATGGAAGCAGAAAGATATAGTGATTCAAAAGTAAATGAACTAACATTAGAAGAAGTTACTTATAAAAGAGCTAAGAAAAATTCAGTTGCTGGCAAGAAAGACAATCTTGCAAATTTAGAAAGAGTTGTAATAGAGCACAAATTAGAGGGTGAAGACTTAAAAGTATCTTTTTGATAATTTAATAAATATAGATATTACCGATAGCGAAAGCTTAGAGAATCTGATGCCTTGGTCTAATCAGATACCGGATAATCTA
>CAKVFO010000070.1 GCA_934746785.1 uncultured Clostridium sp.
ATGATAGGGTGTATTTCAACAGTGTGGCTAATAAATGGGATTCTATGCATAGCTTTGATGAGGAAAAGATAAAAGAAATATTAGATATTTCTAATATAAAAGAGGAAGCTAAAATACTTGATGTGGCAACTGGAACAGGGGTACTTATAAAATATTTATTAGAGAAGATGCCAAGGAAGATTATTGCTGTTGATATGGCAGAAAAGATGATTGAGGTTGCTAAGAAGAAGTATAGCAATAAAGAAGTTGAATTTAAGGCTATTGATGTTATGGATTATACTGAAGATGGTTTTGATTATATTTTTCTTTATTCTGCTTATCCTCATTTTAAGGATAAGAATAGACTTATTAATCATTTATCCAGCATGCTTAATAAGGGGGGAAAACTTGTTATAGCTCATTCAAATTCTAGAGAAGAAATTAATAGGATCCATAAGGGAAAAGAAGAGTTTAAAGATGCTATTCTTATGCCTATTAAGGATACTGTTAAAGTTATAGAAAAGTATTTAGATATAGATACGTATGTAGATAATTCTGAAATGTATTATATATCTGCTGTAAGAAGGTAAGAGGAATGTAGATGTAAGACTTTCCTTTATAGCAAGTGTATTTTTCTTGAGAGTTTATCTCTAATCTTAGTTGCAACAGAATGCAGGAATGAAGGAGGAAATTCTGAATGGTAAACTCTCAGAATTTCGTAGGGATTATATATTTTAATTACAAATTTTTATTTCTATTTATTCAGCCTAAGGCAGTTAATTGTCTTAGGATTTTTAACTTATCATTCTAAAAAACATCTACTATAATTAAATTAAACTTAAAAAATGTAATATTATATAGAAAATGTAAAAGTTATTTGATATTATCTTCTTGAAAGGATGATGGTATGAAATTAGTTTTAGAGGATGTTAAGAAGAGTTTTGATAGTAAAGAAGTTTTAAAAGGAGCTAGTTTTTCTTTTGAAAAGGGAAAGATATATGGTCTTTTAGGGAGAAATGGTGCTGGAAAAACTACGCTTTTTAATTGTATTAGTAATGAGATAAAGTATGATGATGGCAGGATTTCTCTAGTAAAGGAAGGGCAGAGTGAGGATATTTATTATGATAATATAGGTTATTGTTTTTCAGAACCAGTGCTTCCTGATTTTTTAACTGGGTATGAATTTATAAAGTTTTATCTTGATATTAATAAAGATAAGATAGAAAATCCTTTAACTATAGGAGAGTATTTTAAGCTTATAGATTTTAAGAAGGAAGATGCTTTTAAGCTTATTAAAGATTATTCTCATGGAATGAAGAATAAGATACAAATGCTTTTATTTATGATTTCAAGACCTCCTGTTATTTTACTTGACGAGCCTTTGACTTCGTTAGATGTTGTAGTAGCTTTAGAAATTAAGAATTTATTAAAGAAGATAAAGAAGAACCACATTATAATTTTTTCTACTCATATATTGCAGCTTGCTACAGATTTATGTGATGAAATAGTTGTTTTAAATAATGGGGAGCTTGAAGAGGTAGATAGCAGCATAATTCATGATAAAGATTTTGAGGACAGAATTATGGAAATATTAAAGGAGGTTGATTAATGTTTACTATATTTATGACCTCTTTAAGATATTCTTTTACGGAGAAAGCCAATAAGACTTTATATAATTTAAATAAGCTTCCTTTTTTAAAGAAAATAATAGGGGATAGATTTTATCAGTCAACAGAAGGTAAAAATGCATTTGGAATAATAGGATTTATCTTTAATCTTATAGGAAAATTTTTTGGATATGTACTACTAATTTTTTTAGGAACTGTTCTGCCAGCTCAGCTTATTAATAAGTATATGGGATATGGCCCTGAGGAAACGGTACAGCTTCAGATCTTATTTGTAATAAATGTATGTACATCTTTTTTAATATCTTCTATTTTTAATAGTGATAATGCTGACTATAATATGATTAAGCTTATGAGAGTAAATCCTAAAGAATATTATTTGAGTAAGATTACTATAGGAATACAAGATGATATTTTATTTCTTATAGCATTATATATATTTAAAATTAGCAATCCTATATTTTTAACATTAGAATTTATAGCTATTAGTATTTTAGGAGAATATGTACAGATATTTTTATTTGATAAGTTTGGATTTATCTTATGTAAAACAAAGGCAGTGAACATAATTCTTTGGATTTTTTCTATAGTTGCAGGATATATTCCATGCATTTTTGGATTAATATATGACTTTAACATAGTAATTGAGAGTCCTATATTTTTAATAGCATCTATCATTATGGCATTAATATCTTTTATTCAGATGAAGAAATATAATGGATATAAGGATATAGTATTAAATATAAATTTAAAGTCATCAGTAATTGGAAATATAGAAGAGCTAAATAGTGACATTACTTTTGGTGATGTCAAAATATCTAATGTAGAAGGGAAGCTTTTAGATTCAAGCCAGTTTAGTAATAAGACAGGCTATGAATATTTAAATTCTATATTCTTTTTTAGAAATAGCAAACTTGTAAAAAGAGCTATAAAGTTTAAGTGTATATTGATAACAATTGTAATGATTATTTTAATAGTAATAACTCTTATTACAAAAGATGAAGTTGAAGAAACCTTTGATTTTATAAAGAATTGTTCGCCATATTTATTTTTTATTATGTATTTTATCTCTTCAACAGAAAGGCTATGTAAAGCAATGTTTTTTAATTGTGATCTTTCTCTTTTAAGATATGGTTTTTATAAAAGGGAGGAAGATATTTTAAAGAATTTTAAAAGCAGACTTAAAAAGATGTTATTTTATAATTCGATTCCTACTTTTACGTTGGTTATACAACTTAGTATATTAGTTTTTATAATGGGGAAAGGCGGACAATTTATAGAGGTAATTCCTATATTAATTTCCATAGTATCATTATCAGGATTTTTTACTTTATATGGGGTATTTATGTATTATATTCTTCAGCCATATACTAAGAGTTTAGAAGTGAAAAATCCAGTTTTTAGTATTTGTAATTTTATAATTTTTGTTATAAGTTATGCATGTTTAAAAATAAAAACAGCATCGTATATATTTACTTTAGCAATTATAGTAGTGACTTTAATTTTTATACCAATATCAATATTTTGTATATATAAGTATGCACCTAAAACATTTAAATTAAAATAAGATAATTTTACTAAAAAAACTTATTATCGTAATAAAAATATAAATTTGACATAAAATAAAAAAAGAGTTAATATAGATAAAGTAACAAAATTAATAAAAAGGTAGAGGCGCTATTAATAAAGAGTAACCTATTTAAGCGGGCACGTGTTTTAAAAAATAGATGAAAGGTATGATAGCCGAAGGGTAAAAGCTTAATGCAGAGAGTTTATTCTGGGTATGTATAGAACATATACATAACTGTCACGTAAGTGGAGGGCTACAATTTTAAAGACAATAATTGTTTAAGAAGAGTTTAGTCCATCATATATATTTTATGATGGATTTTATTTTTAAGCATGAGCCCTTACCTGTATATAGATGGAGGTAAGAAAAAATGAAAATAGAAGGAATATGGTTGCCAGTAGTAACGCCATTTAAGAACGGAGAATTAGATTTAGAATCTTATGAAAGATTATTAAATCATTATATTAATGAAGGAGTTACGGGAATTATGCCTCTTGCAACAACAGGAGAAACACCAACTTTAACAGATTTAGAATATGATAAGGTATTAGATAAGACTGTTGAAGTATGTAAGGGTAAAGTATATGTTTTTCCAGGGGTTGGAGGAAACAATACTAAGGCAGTTATTGAAAAGTTAAAATCTGTTGAAAAGCATGGAGTAGATGGAATTCTTTCTGTAAGCCCATATTATAATAGACCAGATCAAAGAGGGATTTATGAACATTTTAATGCTATATCTGAAAGTACAGATCTTGATATAGTTTTATATAACATTCCATATAGAACTGGAAGAAACATGGAGAATAAAACTTTATTTAAGCTAGGTGAAAAGAAAAATATTGTTGGAGTAAAGGATGCATCAGGAGATTTTAATAAGACTATTGATCTTTTAATGAATAGACCAGATAACTTCAGCGTATTATCAGGTGAAGATTTATATTTTTATAACTCAATGTTATTAGGAGGAGAAGGTGGAGTGATGGCTTCAGCTCATATTAACACTAAGAACTTTATTAAAGTTTATAATGATATAAAGAATAATGATTATAAGAAAGCTCTTGAAACTTGGAAGGGATTAACTAAGATGATTCCATTATTATTTAAGGAACCAAATCCAACTCCAATTAAGTACCTATTATATAAGAAGGGACTTATAGATTCAGGAGAAGTAAGACTTCCTTTAGTTGAAATAAGTGATGAGCTTAAAAAGGAATTAGAATTTTTAGTTTAAAATCAATTAAAATACACTCTTAAAATAGATAGTAAAGTTTTTTACTATCTATTTTTTTAAATCCTCTTCTCCTATTAAATTATGAAGTTTAGCAAGTTCTTTATATAGATTTAGATTTTTATCTGTATCTATAAAACATGGAAAAGTCATATTATAATTTCCCCATATAGTTAAAGGCAGCTTTGTAAAATAAAATGTAACAAAAAATACTTCATGTGTATTAAGCCTTGTTAAAAAGGGAATTAGTGATTTATCAGTAATTTTATAATAAGGTTCATTATGATTTAAATTAATATGTTTCATAATTATTTCTTTATCATCTAGGCAGCAGATATTTAAAAGATTTTCTTTATCAGACTTATCTAAGTTGTTTAAATACAAGTCTACATAAGCCTCATTATTATTTAGTTCAAAAACTTCTGTTAAAAAGTTTATAATTGCTGTTTCAGCATTTTCAAGATTTTGTCCTTTAATTTCAAAGCTTTTATAATTATTAAAACCATCTAAAATACTAGTGAATCTTATAGATACGTTTTCTTTGAATACTGAGCTATTAATAGGAATTAAAGTTCTCATGTTTTCCTCCTTACGATAGATATTTTAAAGTATATTTAAGGAATATATTTCTAAGTTATATTCAAAAACAATTATAACATAATCAATATTCTGTAAAATAACTTAATATAAAATAAAATTAAATTTAATAAAAATAAAAAAACACTTAAGTTCTCTTGACGATTTTCGACAATTAACTAGTGAAGTTCAATAGAAAGAGGTTAAAAGAGTAAATATGAATAGCTGGGATTTAAAAATAGTAAATAGACTTATAACAGTTCTTTCAATTGTATTAAATATGTCATGCGCATTAGGATATGTTTATGCATTAAAAGCTGGAAATAATTTAAGTCCAATAATGAATATTAGTATTATAATTTTAATAATTATCTTAACTGCATTACTAGTAGTGATGTATCGTAAAGATGGAGAAAGTGAAAAAATTAAGTATGTCTCTATAGTAGGTCATTTCTTTATTGATACTTTAGTATTATTAGCTGATACAGATTTAATTTTATTTACATATATGATAATAGTATCAATAATGTATATTATATATTTTGATTTAAAATTAATGAGAACTATAGCAATATATTTAATTGGCATAAATATATTTAATATATTCTACAAGTTATCTATACTTAAGTTACCATTTGATAGTAAAATGATAATCGTAGTATCTATTAGTATATTTGTAGCATTATTCTTATACAAGGTAACAGAAGTAGCAATAATGTTTAATAAAAAGTCAATAGAAAATATTAAGAATCAAGTTGAAAAACAAGATAGACTATATAAAAATGCTATGGAAGTTGCAAATACTTTAGAAGGAATGTCTGTAGATATTAGTGAAGTAGCTGAGAAGTTTATTCTAGCAACAAATGATGTAAGTTCAGAAATAGTTGAAATTAATGAAGCATCAAAAGTAAATAATTCAAATTCAATAGAACAGTTAAATATGACAAAAGAAATGAAAAAAGAAATTGAAGAAGTAACTGTATCAATAGGAGATATGAATAGACAGGTTGATAATTGTAAGTCTAATGTAGATACAGGTTCAAATATTATGTTGACTCTTGATAAAACTGTAAATGATATAATTGCTCAAAATACTGTTATTTCACAATCTATTGAAAGATTAACTGAAGGATCTGAAAGAATTAAAGATATTAATAATTTTATAAAGAGTGTTGCAGAACAAACAGATTTATTAGCATTAAATGCATCAATTGAAGCTGCAAGAGCAGGAGAAGCAGGAAGAGGATTTTCTGTAGTAGCAGATGAAATAAGAAAGTTATCATTAAGTATAAATCAATCAATTGCTGAAGGTGATCAGGCAATAGCTGTCATTATAAGTGATAATGAAGATATGAAGAATAGAATTTCAGGATTAACTAAGATAAATAATGTACAAGTTGATTTAATTGGAGATGTTAAAGAGAACTTTGAAAAGATTGAAACAAGTATTAATCAATTATCTGAAAGAGTTTCAGGGGTTAATTCAGGAACAAATGGTGTTTTAAATACTATAAATGTTATTACAGATAAAATAGCTGACTTTACTGAAAAGAGTAATGATATTTTACTTAACGTAGAAAAAGCTAATACTATTTGTGAAGAAAATGTAGTGTTATCTAATACATTAGAAGAGAGAATTCATACATTGAATGAAGTAAGTAGAAAGTTAAATAGTATGGAAGAGATAAGTGAATAATTATAATTCTAAAAGCTGAGGGTTAAATATCTCAGCTTTTAAATTTATTTGTTAAAAATATTATGATATAATTTAAAAGCTAAAAAACTAAGGAGAAAAAGATTTGAGAGTAGAAGATTACAATACAAAAACAGTTTTTAAAATGTCTATCCCAATATTCATAGAAATGTTTCTGCAATTATTAGTAGGGAATATTGATCAGATGATGATAAGTCAATATTCAGAAAGCTCAGTTGCAGCTGTTGGTAATGCAAATCAGATAATAAATATAGTAATTATATTTCTAAATGTAATGTGTATAGCTACAACTATACTAGTTTCACAGTATATTGGGTCAGGTAATAGAAAGAAGATTTCAGAGGTTTGTACAGTATCATTGTCCTTTATAGTGCTTTTAAGTGCAATAATAAGTGCAGTATTAATTTTATTTGCAAGACCTATTTTTACAATGCTTAATGTACCAGCTAGTATATTAGATGAAACATGTAAGTATATAAAAATAATTGGAGGCTTTATAGTAATTCAAGGTTTATATTTAACAATAGCTTCAGCCCTTAGAAGTTATAAACTTATGAATGATGTTATGATAGCTTCTGTTATTATGAATGTTTTAAACATACTAGGTAATGCAGTTTTAATTAATGGATTATTTGGAGCACCTAGACTTGGAATAGTTGGTGCAGCTATATCAACTAATATTAGTAAAGCAGTTGGTCTTATTATAGTGATTTTTATTTTAATAAAGAAGACAGATGCAAGAGTTAAGTTAAAGTATTTGAAGCCATTTCCAAAGAATACTTTAAAGCAAATGCTTCATATAGGACTTCCAACGGCAGGAGAAGAGCTTTCTTATAGTTTTTCTCAAATGGTTATATTAATGTTTATAAACCTTTTTGGAACATCTGTTATTGCAACTAAGGTTTATGCTAGTATGCTTGCAAATGTTGCCTATGTTTATACAATTTCAATTTCAGCTGCAACTCAGATTGTTATTGGATATTTTATAGGAGCTGACAGAATTGATAGGATAGAAGAAAGAGTATGGAGTACTATGAAAATATCCATATTGGTTTCATTATCAATAACAGTTTTAATTTATTTAAATAGTGATTTTATATTTGGAATATTTACTGACAATATAGAAGTAATTACTCTTGGAAAGAAGATAATGTTTATAGAACTTATACTAGAGGTTGGACGTGCAGTGAATATAGTTATGACTAGATGTCTCTTAGCAATAGGTGATATATATGTTCCAGCAGCTACAACTTTTGTATTTGCATGGGTAGTAGCTGTAGGGTTATCTTATATTCTAGGAGTTAAAATGCAATATGGACTTGTTGGAATATGGGCGGCTATGTGTTTAGATGAAGTTATAAGAGCTGTTATATTCTCTTTAAGATTTAAAACTGGTGGATGGAAAAAAAGAATTAATAGAGTTGATACAGCAAAAGTTGTTGAATGAGAGCGGGCACTGATTATAATTTGGAGCATAAAAATATTACTTCTATCCTCCAATTTTGCTTTTAGAACCTTTTGACAGGCTGTAACAAAGCTGCTTCCTGCGCTAAAAAAAGCGTGGCGTCAGCCCCTTTGTACTACTTTATAATTATAAAGTAGTATAGTTATAAATTACCGTGAATAAATATAATTTATAAAAAAAACTGGAAATAAAAATTTAAACAAAGCTAGAAAAATAGCATATATAGTATGCCTTATGAAAAATATACACAATATTTACACTTAAATTTCCATATACAAATTAAAAAGAAATATAGTATAATGGTTCAGTCGAACAAAATTATGATGAAATTAACAGAACTAAGGAGGCGCATTTTAGTTATGGAAGTAATTAAAAGGGATGGTAGCAAGGCATTATTTGATAAAAATAAGATAAAAGATGCAATAGAAAAAGCAATGAAAAATGGTAGTGGTATTCATGCACCTGAAATTGCAAAATTAATTGCTGATGATGCGGAAAAAAAATTTAGTATGGGAAATGAAATACCTACAATTCATAAGATTGAAAGTTATGTTTATGATAGACTTGTTCATTATGATCATTCAATAACAGCAAAGTCTTATGAAGGGTATAGAGCTGTTCAGGAATTTAAAAGAAATACTAATACAACAGATGAAAGTATTTTAAGCCTTCTTAACAAACAAAATGAAGATGTAATGATGGAAAATTCAAATAAAAACTCTGTTATAGCAGCAACTCAAAGAGATCTTATAGCAGGGGAAGTATCTAAGGATATTTCAAGAAGAAGACTGATTCCTTCACATATAGTACAAGCACATGATGAAGGAACTATTCACTGGCATGATATGGACTATACATTATCACCAATCTTTAACTGTTGTTTAATCAACTTAGAAGATATGCTTGATAACGGAACAGTTATTAATGAAAAATTAGTTGAATCACCAAAATCTTTTGGAACTGCATGTACAGTTACAACTCAAATAATTGCACAAGTAGCTTCAAATCAATATGGTGGTCAAAGTATTACTATAAAGCACTTAGCTAAGTACTTAAAGGTAACAGAGGATAAAGCTTATAAATTCTATATAGAAAAATATAAGAATGAAGAACTTGCAAGAGAATTAGCTAAGGATATGAAGATGAAGGATCTTAAGGATGGGGTACAGACTATAAGATATCAATTATCCACATTACAAACAACCAATGGTCAAGAATTAGGCTGTCTATGTTAGAAATAATATAGAGTATCAGGCGGTGAACCTATAAATGTAGGGTGTATCATAGAATAAATATGATGCTATCGGTGAAAGCTAAGTTATGGGTGAATAAAATGATTATTTATAAAGTTAGAAATAAGATAAACAATAAAATATACATTGGTCAAACAGTAAATACTCTAGATGTTAGAAGAAGTCAGAATGAAAGAAGTTATGACTATGGAAAAAGAACTGCTTTTTCTAATGCGATACATATTATATTGAAAAGTATAATTCACTTATTACACAGAATGGTTACAACTTAAAAGGTGGCGGGGGAAATGACTTTTTAACTGATGAAGTTAAAAAGAAAATATCTGTTGCTCAAATTGGAGAAAAAAATCATATGTATGGAAAAACTGGAGCATTAAATCCAACATCGAAAAAGGTAATTAATTTAACTACTAATATGATATTTGGAAGTGCTTCAGAGGCAGCACAATATGATAAAACAAACTTTTTACATGTATGTTCAGTGTGTAGAGGAACTAGAGGTTCAACAAAAGGAAATGTATATAGATATTTAGACAAAGAAAATAACATTTTACAGCCGGAAAATTCAGCAAAAGTAAAGGCTAAGAAAGTTAGAAATCTTGATATAGGTGAGATTTTTGAAAATGTGACAAAAGCATGTACAGAAAAAAATAAAACATTTGCTGGATTTAGATGGGAATATATATAACTTATAATATGCTAATACCGAGCCAAGCTTAAGAAGTAATTCTTTTGAAGGTGTAACGACTAGCTTATACGATCCTTAGTGGATTATGAAAAGTATACTGTGCAGGTGAAATACTGCATGGGAAGTGCCGTCCACCCTAACGATAATGGCGAGGGTGAAGAGATAGTCTGTGGTATGTGAAAGCATGCTTGGAGAACGCAGTCTCCATTTGGAACAATATATTTAGAAGTTGAAGAAGGTCATCCATATGAAGAAGAAATGGCTTTAATATGTGAAGAAATGATAAGACAAAGACTTCAAGGAATGAAGAACTACAAAGGTCAAGAAATAGGGGAAGCTTTCCCTAAGTTAGTTTATGTAGTAGATGAAAATAACTGCCTTGAAGGTGGAAAATATGATTACATAACTAAGCTTGCTGCTGAATGTACAGCTAAGAGATTAGTACCTGATTATCAATCAGCTAAGATAATGAGACAAAATTATGAAGGAAATTATTTTCCACCGATGGGATGTCGCTCGCATTTGTCACCATGGAAGGATGAAGATGGAAACTATAAATGGTATGGTAGATTTAATCAGGGTAAACATATATGCCCCCTTGCTTCGTAAGGAGTAAAGGAAAAATCGCTTAAAATGCTGGGAGTTCCTAAAGATTATTACCCTACAACATAATTTGAAAGAATAGGTGTGAATGGTGCGAGAGCAGAAAAAAGTAATAATATTTACAAAGAGTTGCAAATCACTTTGTGAGGACAATGGATAATCAGCAGTCAAACCTCATTAATTAAATGGGGGAGATTCAACGAGTATAATAGCGAATACCTTAATTAATTTTTATAGGAATAAAGTACCTCTTAATATCAAATAATATAATTAAGTATATTAGTTATGAATTGGAGATATTAAATGAGATTAGGAAGTATTTATTTGGTAACATGTTTATGTACAGAAAAAGTTTATGTTGGGCAAACAGTTTTAAATCCACCAATGAAAAGATGGATAGAACACTATGAAGATAGTAAGAACAGTGAGTTATATTTATATAGGGCTATTAAATAAGTAAGTATAATTCTAATGATAGTAATTTTGGATATAATCTTACCAAAGGTGGTCAATTTACTCATGCTTCTAAATTAGGAGAAGAATTTATTAAAAAGATAATTAAAGTAATAAAAAATGAACCTGAAAAAAGTTTTGTGGATATAGGAAAGATATATAATATCCAATATTTAAGCCTATTAACGCGAGTAAAAGATTATCACTGGAAGTAGTAAAAGAAGTTGTACATAAGTTACAAACAACTGAGTGTGTCTATAGTAAAATAGCTAAGGAATTAGGAATAGGCAGAAAAACTGTAGCTAATATAAACAATGGAACAGGATATGTTGATAAAGTTAAAGAAATAGGAATTATAGATTTTCCTATACGAAAATAAGGTATATGGTGTATTCTATTCCCACTTCTAAAAGAAGTGTTAAAGTATCTCGAAAGGGAGGGTATAAAAAGGTAATTAGTTTAAATCTACCACAAATTGGTATAGTAGCTAAAGGAGATATGGATCTTTTCTGGAAGATGTTAGAGCAAAGATTAGAACTATGTAAGGAAGCTTTATTAGTTAGACATAACATGCTTTTAGGTACATATTCAGATGTATCTCCAATACACTGGCAGCATGGAGCTATTGCAAGACTTAAGCCAGGAGAAAAGATTGATAAACTTCTTAAGAATGGATATTCAACATTATCTTTAGGATATGTTGGTATGTGTGAATTAGTTTATTCAATGCTTGGAGTAAGCAATACCAGCAAAGAAGGAGAAGAATTTGCTCTTAAAGTAATGAACTTCATGCATGATAAATGTGAAGAATGGAAGAAGGAAACAGGTCTTGGATTTGGTTTATATGGAACACCAGCAGAAAACCTTGTTTATAGATTCTGTAGATTAGATAGAAATAGATTTGGAGAAATTCCAAATGTAACAGATAAGATGTATTATACAAACTCATATCATGTTCATGTATGTGAAGAAATTGATGCCTTCAGCAAACTTAAGTATGAAGCTCAATTCCATGGAATAAGCTCTGGTGGATGTATATCATATGTAGAAGTACCTGATATGACAAGAAATTTAGAAGCAGTAGAAAGTATAATAAACTTTATTTATCACAACATTCAATATGCTGAGATAAATACTAAACCAGATGTATGCTACAAGTGTGGATATACTGGTGAAATAAAACTTGATGAAAACCTTGAATGGTATTGTCCATCATGTGGAAATAGAGAACAAGGTGAAATGCAGGTTATGAGAAGAACTTGTGGATACATTGGAACTAACTTCTGGAATAAAGGAAGAACAGCAGAAATTGGAGATAGAGTTCTTCATTTATAATAAATAAAATTGTCTAGGGCTGCTTTGCACAGACCGTTAAATTCAATTGAAATTGAGTTAAAGGTGAATTTAACTATAGTGCAACAGCCCTTTACTTTTGATTATAAGTATGGGGTGATTATAGTGAGATACGAACAAATAAGAAAATTTGATGTAACTAATGGACCAGGGATAAGAACTTCTTTATTTGTAACTGGCTGTTCTAATAATTGTCCTGGATGTTTTAATAAGGAATTACAGGACTTTAATCATGGGAAGCTATGGACTAAAGAAGTAGAAGATGAATTTATATCCTATGTTAATAATCCTCAAGTAGTAGGGGTAAGTCTTTTAGGGGGAGATCCTATGGAACAGACTATGGATAATTCTATGATATCTTTATTAGATAGAATTAAAAAGGAAACTAAGAAAGATATATGGCTTTGGTCTGGTTATACTTATGAAGAAATTCTTGCAGATGATAAAAAAAGAGAAATTCTGAGTTATGTAGATGTGCTTATAGATGGAAGATTTATTATAGCACAAAGAAATATAAAACTTAAATATAGAGGTTCTGAAAATCAAAGAGTAATTGATGTTAATAAATCATTAGAAGAAAATAGAATAGTTGAAGCTGCATCAAATGGCCTTAATAAATCAAAATAGCAGTAATATATCTTATTTTTTAAAATAAGATATATTACTGCTATTTTGCGATTTTTATATTGGATTATGTGGGGTATATTGGTATATTGATGTTAAATAAAGAGAGGAGGTGTTTATATGAAGTTTATAGTTAAACCTGCTAAAAAGTATACAAAGGGTTTTTGTTTTAATCCAGATTTTGAAGACGGTTGTAAAAAGGTATGCTCTTTTAATTGCGGAAATGTTTGTGCTGTTGATTGTTTAGCAAATTCAGTGAGTAAAGAAGAGGAGTGGTAATTGGGAGATGATTATATGAAATTTATAGTTAAACCTAATGAAGATAATAATTACTCTTATTGTTTTTGCAACAATCAATGCAATAACAAGTGTGGTTATTACTGTAATGTAAATAGAAGATAAAATTAGGAGATGAGAAACAATATGAAGGCATCACGATACAATGTTGTAATGGATTACAAAGATAAAAAGTTGGGCTTCAACACTATGAGTTGTGCTTTGGCTGAAGTAGATGAAACATTTATTAATATATTAACAAATATTAATGATATAAAATATGAACAATTAGATGATATTCAAAAAGAAGTATTCGATAATATGAAATATGGTGGATATATTATTGATGATGAAGTAGATGAACTAAAGCTTTTAAAATATAGAAGCTACAATAGTAAGTTTAATAGTAGAGGATTAGGGCTAACTATTGCTCCTCTTCTTGCATGTAATTTTGCATGCCCATATTGTTATGAAAGTCCTAAACCAGGGGTTATGGGTGAAGATGTAATAAGTTCAATTTTAAAGATGATAGAAAAAAAGGCTGAAAAGTCTGAACCAATATCAATTACTTGGTATGGTGGTGAACCATTACTTGCTAAAGACATTATTTTTTCTATGTCAGAAAAAATAATTGATATATGTAAAAAAAATAAAGTTGATTATAATGCATATATGGTTTCTAATGGATACTTAGTAACAGAAGATATAGCAAAGAAAATGAAGGAAAACATGATATCAGGAGTTCAAATAACTATCGATGGACCACCAGATATACATAATGCTAGAAGAAAACTAAGAAATAGCAGCGAACCAACATTTGATAAAATTATTGAAAATATAAAGATATTAATAAAAGCAGGAGTAGAAGTAACTATAAGGGTTAATATTGATAAAACTAATGTTTCTAGATTAGAAGAATTAATGGACATATTAGCATCAAAAGGACTTACAGACTGCATAATATCTTTAGGACATGTATCTAACTATACTGATTCATGTGCATCAATAGCTGATACCTGTTTGAATACAGAAGAATATGCTATAGAAAGCTTGAAAAATCAAGAAGTTTTATTCAAAAAAGGATTTAACGTAAGTACATATCCTAATTATCCTGGAGTTAAAGGAAACTACTGTTGTGCAGATTCTAATACATCATTTGTAATTGATTTTGAAGGATATATGTACAAGTGTTGGAATGATGTAGGTAACCATAGTAGATCCGTTGGAAATGTAAAGGATATAGAAAATGATGAAGACGTTGATTCTAAGCAAATTTCTTTAAATGCAGAATACATATTATGGAGTCCTTTTGATTATGAAGAATGTGTTGGATGTAATCTACTACCTATATGTATGGGGGGATGCCCTTATAACGGCATAAAAGGTGGACATACTCCTAAATGTGAGAAGTGGAAATATAACTTAATTGATGTATTAAAAAAGACATATGATGAAAGAAATATTCAGGAATAGTTATATGAAAGTCTAACTTGCGAAACTAATTTTAGCAAGCTAATTAAAGCTATTATATATTAATATTTTTTACTAGCTTGCTAATGTTGTTAGCAGGTAAATAAAAAAAGGGGGGAATTTAAAATGAAGTTTATTGTAAAACCAGCAACAAAGAATACATATGGTTATTGCTATGGATGTAAAGAGCAATGTAATAATGATTGTAGAACTCAATGTGCTAACAAGAGAAGATAATATTAAAGGATTAAAAAGGGGGATATTAATATGATATTTATCGTAGAACCAGTTAATAAAAAAGAATCCGGATATTGTTATGCATGCTCTACTCAATGCCAGAACAAATGTGGAAGTCAATGTGCTAGTAAAAGATAATTAAATTATTAATCTTCTTTAATAAGAAAGGGGGGGACACTATGAAATTTATTGTAAAACCAAACAAGGAAACTACAGAAGGATATTGCTATGGTTGTGGTAAGCAATGTCAAAATAAATGTGGAGGACAATGCGCTGCAAATAGGTAAAAAAATAAAACGAATAGAATTTTATTCTATTCGTTTTTTAGAAAGGTTATTAATTATGAATAGATTAATTATTGATGATGAAATAAAGAAGGATATTTTGGATATTGATGATTTATATTTGGAGTTTAAAAAATTAATAGAGGTTTTTAGATATAAAGGAGAAAAGATATATATAAAACAAGTAAATTCATTAGAGGAATTATCATTATTACTTAATGAAGAAGTTCCTGAATGGGTTATAGGGTGTTACAAGTATAATTATATATACATATTAAAGAAGAGTAAGTGGAGAGATAAAAATGCCTCAACTATACGTGAACTTATATTACATGAGGTAGTACATATTATGATTAATAATACTGTTAAAGATACTTGTCCTTTATGGCTTAATGAGGGAATGGCAGTATATCTTTCAGGGCAGGGAAGAAATATTATTGAGAATAGAAATATCAATATAAGAAATCCATATGAACTATCTTATGACGATGATTTGTATTATAACTCCTATATTGTATTAAAAAATATTATAGATATTAATTCAATTAATAAGGTAATAGAAGTACTATATAAATCAGAAGATATCTATGAAGATCCAATTTTAGGAGAAAAGGCAGTTATATTATTGTGCAATAATTACAATAATGATAAAGGGGTGAGCATTATGGCTGGAAAGGCTGTTGTACGTGAAGCAAAGTTCAGTGATATAGAGGCAATAAAAGAACTATGGCGTAAGCTGGGAGTAAATCAGCTTAGTAAGGATGAATATTATTTAAAAGAAAATGGAGAGGTAAAGGAATTTGACTGTGGAAATTATTTTGATAACTGCTTAAAAAACGAACGCTGTAAAATATTTGTCGTAGAAGAAAATGGCAAGGTGTTTGGATTTGTAGAAATATGGATATATGATAAAGACTTTTATTTTAACGTAAGTGAATATGCTTATATACTACATTATTATATAGATGATGAAATGAGAAATTATTTTGCAGTTATAAAACTATTTGATATTGCTCAAAGGTGGGCTGTAGAAAAAGGAATGAATTATTTATGTGCCGATGTATTTTATCATAATGATAGAGTTAAAAGGTTATTGGAACATGAGAAGTTTTCGACTTACAAAACTAGATTTGTAAAAGAATTATAGTTTTATAGGAGGATGTATATGAAGAAGAATCTTTTAATGATACTAGGCATTTTGAAAAAATATAAAAAGGGAGAATTAATAGGGTTAGTAGTAACAATTTTATATGCAATAGCAGTTTTTTTAGCACCATATGCATCTAAATATTTAATTGATGATGTATTGCTGGCTAATGAATTTGACAAGGTATATCTAGGGATAATTATATTTTTTATAGTTTGTATATCTCAGCCAATATTATCTTTTATTAAGGGATATATATTCTTGAAAATATCTGAAAAAATAACTATTGATATGAGAAGAGATACTTTCAAAAGTGTTATTTATGCACCTATTGACTTTTTTTATAAGAGCAAGAAAGGTGACATAGTATCAAGAATAATGAATGATGGAAGAGGTGTAAGTGATTTCTTAACTGATATTTTTATAGTTGTTTTTAAGGATGTATTTTTAATTATAATTGTATCTATAGGTATGTTCATTCAATGCTGGCAGATTACTATGATATTAGTAGTATTTATTTTTTTATTTCTCATGCTAAATATATGTATGGCAAAAAAGTTTCAAGAATTATCTAGTATATCTTTAAAAAGCGTTGATGGTTTCTGTTCTGTAATTAATCAATCTACAGAGAACATCAATTTAATTAAGAGCTATAACTTAGAAGAAAGAGTTTTAGATAAATATCATAAGCAACTAAATAAGATATATGATGTTAATATGAAAATGGGATGGTACAGTAATATCTTATCAAGTGGATCTGAAGTTATAATTATATCTTCATTATGTATAATTTATGGATTAGGTGCCTTTATGGTAGTTGGAAAAAGTATTACTTTAGGGACTGTTATTTCTTTAGGATTATATTTTCAATTATTAAATCAACCAATATCAGAACTCATGAATAGTAATATAAGACTTAATGAAGTTATTCCTATGTATAATAGAATTCAAGAATATAAAGATTTAGATAATGAAAAAAGTGAAGATGTTAATTTAAAAGGTAATTGTGTGGATATGGGAATTGAATTTGAAAATGTAAGTTTTGGCTACGGTACAGACAAGAAGATTTTAAATAACATTAATTTATCCATAAGAGATAAGGGCTTTTATGGAGTAATAGGACAATCTGGCTCTGGAAAGAGTACAATTGCAAAACTTCTAATGGGACTATA
>CAKVFO010000071.1 GCA_934746785.1 uncultured Clostridium sp.
CTTAAAAATATTGCTTCTACCTCCTTAAATACTAACGGAAATTTTGTTTTTCGGTTCTTTTGCGGCACTACATTTTTTCTTTTTAACGTATTGGACGACTTACATATTGGAAAGCCAGTTATAATCACAGTGCTCGCTCTCAAAAAAAGTTTTTAATTTCCTATACGTAAAAAAAAAAGAGACTTATAAATGTATAACGCAACCCTAACCGTTATACATAAGTCTCACAATTTAATACAAAGCCAGATGATTTCTCACCAGTATGTTGACTTTGTAGCAGAAAATAACTTTCCTGCCTGCTACTCCCTCATGCCTGAAAGTACAATTAACTACCTCATTATACTTTCATAACATGAATAAGTCAACATTTAAATCAAAATTTAAATTGAGTCAATTTGAATACTAAATTTTCAAAGCTCTCATTGAATTTAATACTGCAATTAATGTTACTCCAACATCAGCAAATACACCTTCCCACATATTAGCTAATCCAAAAGCACTTAATATAAGCACTATAACTTTTATTCCTAAAGAAAAGATTATATTTTGCCATAAAATTTTATTAGTTTCTTTAGCAACTTTAATCCCTTCTCCTAAAGCTGTTACTTCATCTCTCATAAGAACGATATCTGCTGCTTCTATAGCTACATCTGATCCTATTCCACCCATAGCAGCTCCTATATCAGCCCTTGCTAAAACTGGTGCATCATTTATACCATCACCTACAAATATTACTTTTTTATTTTCTTCTTCATTAGATAATAATTCTTCTACTTTCTGAACTTTATCCCCTGGTAATAATTCTGAATAAACTTTAGTAATTCCTAAAGTATTAGCTACAGATTCAGCAGCTTCCTTAGTATCACCTGTAAGCATAACTATATTTTTTACACCTGATTTCTTTAAAAGTTCTATACCAGCTTTTGAATCTTTCTTAATTTCATCTGAAATAACTATATATCCTTTATAATCATTATCTACCGCTATATGAACTATAGTTCCTACTTCTTTTACATTGTTATACTTAATACTAAACTTATCCATAAGTTTAACACTACCAATTAAAACTTCCTTATCTTCAATTGTTAATCTAACACCATTACCTGATATTTCTTTATAGTTTTGTGCTCTTGTCTTGTCTACTTCTTTTCCATACGCACTCATTATAGATTTTGCTATAGGATGATTAGAAAAGCTTTCTCCTACTGCTGCTATCTCTAAAAGTTCATCTTTTTCTATACCTATGTTTTCTATTTTAACTACTTTAAATACACCTTTTGTTAATGTACCAGTTTTATCAAAAACAACTGTATCTACATCTTTTAATACCTCTAAATAGTTACCACCTTTTATTAATACTCCTTTATTAGAAGCTCCTCCAATTCCTGCAAACAATGCTAAAGGTACAGATATTACAAGTGCACATGGACACGATACAACTAAAAATATAAGTGCTCTATATAACCAATCTGTAAATACTGCTCCTTGAATAAATAATGGTGGAATAACTGCTACTGCAATGGCTGCAAAAACCACAACTGGTGTATAATATCTTGCAAACTTAGTTATAAACTTTTCTGTCTTAGCTTTTTTATTACCCGCATTTTCAACAAGTTCTAATATCCTTGATACTGTAGATTCTCCATATTCCTTAGTAACCTTAACCTTAATAACACCTGATAAGTTAATAGTTCCTGATAATATCTCATTTCCTTTTTTAGCACTTCTAGGCACTGATTCACCTGTTAACGCTGCTGTATCTAATGTTGTATTTCCTTCAATTATAATTCCATCTACAGGAACTCTTTCCCCTGGTTTTATTAAGATAATATCATTAATAGATACCTCTTCAGGATCTATTCTTTTTTCTTTTCCATCAATTAATAATGTAGCAAACTCTGCTCTTATATCCATCAATGATGAAATAGATTTTCTTGATTTGTTTACCGCAAATCCTTGGAACATTTCTCCTACTTGATAAAATAACATAACAGCTACGGCTTCTGGATATTCTCCTATTGCGAAAGCTCCTACAGTTGCTACTGTCATTAAGAAGTTTTCATCAAATATTTCTCCTTTTAAAATATTTCTTGCCGCATTATAAACAACTTTTCCACCTATTAAAATATAACTTACTATAAATAGTACAGGTGCTAAAGAGAATTTGCTCTTGGTAAAAATCGCAATTGCATATATAACTATTCCTAATGCTAAAAAGTATTTATCTCTATTTCCTTTATCCTCAGAATCTTCTTCTATTTCTTCACGATGATGTTCATGTTTTCCATGGCATCTACAGCCATCTGAATGGCATACATTTAATTTTTTATCTTTACTAACTTCTTCAACTATGACATCAGGCTCTAACGCATTTACTATTTCCTTAACTTCATTAATTAAATTATTTCTATCAACTTCTGACCTTTTTTCTATCATTATAAATCCCATAGAAAAGTTTAAGTTAGTTTCCTTAACATCCTGAAGCTCATTTACTTTCTTTTCTATTTTTCCTGCACAATTAGCACAATCTAAGCCTTTTAAAAGTAACTTTATCTCATTACTTTCATGATTATGATGATCTTCATTATTATGATCATGCATACTTTCTTTCAAATTTGTATTGATAGTTTTTTTGCTTTTACCAGCTTCCTCCACAATTACATCTGGTTCTAACTTATTTACTATCTCTTTAACCTTGAGTATTAATTCATCCTTATCAACATTATCTTTTTGTTCTATAACTATAAACCCCATTGAGAAGTTAACATTAGCTTCTTTAACCTCTTGAAGATTATTTACTTTTTCTTCAATCTTATTGGCACAATTAGCGCAATCTAGACCTTTTAATAATAATTTAACACCTTTATCATTCATAAATTAATCCTCCTATTCTGTAATATGTCTTAATCCTTCATCAAATATGTGCTTAATATGCTCATCATCTAATGAATAATAAACTACTTTTCCCTCCCTTCTAAATCTTACAAGCCTTGCCACTTTTAAAGTTTTAAGCTGATGAGATATTGCAGACTGAGAAACATTTAAAAGCGCTGCCAAATCACACACACACATTTCAGATTTAAATAACGCACAAATTATTTTAATTCTAGTAGAATCACC
Organism: uncultured Clostridium sp.; assembly: GCA_934746785.1. Lineage (GTDB taxonomy): Bacteria > Bacillota > Clostridia > Clostridiales > Clostridiaceae > Clostridium. Next base: position 3,121 of record CAKVFO010000071.1, read on the forward strand.
AAATACTTTAAAGAACTCAGCTAAATCATATAAAGTTTCGTCTGCTGGAATAGACTCCCTTATTTCCCTGACCTTATCTTCATGTATTATTGATGCATTGCAACTTTCTATTTTAATATCATTACTCATCTTAAAGTTTCCTCCCTTTATCATATGAACAACTGTTCATATGTTAATTTAATCATATATCATTTTCTTAACTTTGTAAAGAATTAATTGGCAATTTTTTTAAGTGGTTGACGCCACACTTCTTTCCATAGAGTAAATTGTAGATATAAAATTCAAAAAGCATAAGATGCTCAAAATCCTATGCTTAATTTCTATCTTTTATATTGCTAAATTATTTATTCCTAATTCTAATACATCATTATTCTTTTACTCTAAAGTTCTTTTATTCTCTTGCTCTAAATATTAATTTTGCTTTCTCAACCCCTCTATTTTACTGGCTTCAAGCAGTCTTTTATATCTTGTATACAAGTTTGATTGTTTCTTTTACAAACTTGTATACAACCATTTTATTGAATTTTTAACCCCATTAAATTACACTTATTTATTTTATTTCAATTAATTTTAATTATGATTTTTACAATAGAATCCCGTATTACCCTGATTTTTTTCATAAATAGTAAATATCAGAACAAAGTGGCTGACGCCACGCTTTTCAGCGCAGGAAGCCACTTTGTTACAGCCTGTCAAAAGGTTCTAAAAGCAAAATTGGAGGATAGAAGTAATAATCAGCACTCCCTCTCAAAAAAAGTTTTTAATTTCCTATACGCTAAAAAGGACATCTTTAAATAAGTTACTACTTAAAGATGTCCTTAAAATTATTTGCTTTTTTATTTATTTAAAACTTTTAATGTTCTGTTAACAACATTTTCAACCGTAAATCCAAATTGTTTAAATAAGTCTTCTGCCTTTCCTGATGCTCCAAAGTGATCTAATGATACAACATCTCCATCAAGTCCAACATACTTATACCATCCGAATGAACTTAACGCTTCTACCGCTACTCTAGCTCTTACGCTCTTTGGCATAACGCTTTCTTTGTATTCTTCATCTTGTTCATCGAATAATTCAAATGAAGGTACACTGATTACTCTAGCTTCTATACCTTTGTTCTTTAATTCGTCAGCTGCCTTAAATACAAGCTCAACTTCTGAACCTGATGCCATTAATAGAACATCTGGAACTTCCTTTTCACAATCTTTAATTATATATGCTCCCTTTAATGCTCTCTTTGCACATCCATCATATAGTGGAAGTTTTTGTCTTGTTAAAACTAATGAAGTTGGAGTTTCTCCATTTGTTACTGCATAATACCAAGCTGCTGCTGTTTCCTTAGAATCTGCTGGTCTAAATACTGTCATATTTGGCATACTTCTTAGAGCCGCTAATTGTTCTATTGGTTGGTGAGTTGGTCCATCTTCTCCTACTCCGATACTATCATGAGTTAAAACGTATACTACTGGTAGTTTCATAAGAGATGAAAGTCTCATAGCACCCTTCATGTAATCACTAAATACGAAGAATGTAGCACAATATGGAACTAATCCACCATGAGCACATATACCATTAGTTATAGCTGCCATAGCATGTTCCCTTACTCCAAAGTGAAGGTTTTGTCCTCCTCTATTTTCAGCTGAGTAATCTCCCTTTCCAGCCATGTCACTCTTATTTGAAGGAGCTAAATCTGCTGATCCTCCAATTAAATTTGGAACTAATTCAGCTAATCTGTTAATAACTTTCCCTGATGATTCTCTTGTTGCCATAGGACCATCGAACTTCCAGAAATCTTCGTTTTCAAATAAAGCTTCTTTATTCACTTCACCTGTCATCCAAGCTTTATATTCAGCTGCTAATTCTGGATAAGCTTTTGAATATTCATTGAATAAGTTATTCCATTCTTCTTCTTTAGCCGCTCCTGCATTCTTATATGTTTCCATGTTCTTATATACTTCGTCTGGTACGTAGAAGTCTTTTTGTTCACAACCTAAAGTCTTCTTTAATTCAACTATGTTATCAGCTCCTAAAGGTGAACCATGAGCTGCTGCCTTTCCTTGCTTAGCTGGACATCCATATCCAATTTGGCTCTTAACTATGATTAAGCTTGGCTTTTTAGTTTCTTTCTTAGCTTCATCAATTGCATTTGAAATTGCTTCTATATCATTTCCATCTGCAACATTAAGAACTTGCCATCCATAAGCTTCATATCTCTTTGCTACATCTTCTCTAAATGCTATATCAGTATTTCCTTCAATTGATATGTTATTTGAATCATATAAAACGACTAATTTTCCTAACTCTAAAGTTCCTGCAAGAGATGAAGCTTCTCCTGAAATACCTTCCATAAGACATCCATCACCAACAATTGCATAAGTGTTATGATCTACAACATTAAAGTTTTCTTTGTTAAATTTATTTGCAAGGTAAGTTTCAGCAAGTGCCATACCTACTGCATTACATATTCCTTGACCTAATGGTCCAGTTGTTATTTCTACACCCTTTGTATGTCCATATTCTGGATGACCCGGAGTTAAACTTCCTGTTTGTCTGAATTGTTTTAAATCATCAATTGTTAAACCATAACCAAATAAGTGTAATAATGAATATTCAAGCATTGATCCATGACCAGCTGAAAGAATAAATCTATCTCTATTTTCCCAATTTGGATTTTTTCCATTATGATTCATCTTTGACCACAAAGTGAATGCCATTGGTGCTGCCCCAAGTGGTAATCCAGGATGTCCTGAATTTGCTTTTTCAATTGCATCTGCCGATAATGTTCTTATCGTATTAATTGATAACATATCTAATTCTTTGTTCATGTTAATCCCCCTATTTATCAAAAACTTTTTTCCAATCCGCTTTAAATTTTTCTAGACCTTGATCTGTTAACGGATGCTTTATCATCTGTTTTATTATATTGTAAGGAACTGTTGCTATATCAGCTCCTGCTCTAGCCGATTCAATTACATGGATTGGATTTCTTATACTTGCAGCTATTATTTCTGTTTTAATTCTATGTATTTTAAAAATTTCTGCTATTGTTCTTATAAGTTCTATTCCATCCATTGATATATCATCTAATCTTCCTAAAAAAGGACTTACATAAGCTGCCCCTGCATTCGCTGCAAGTAAAGCTTGATTAGCTGAAAAAATTAAAGTTACATTTGTTTTTATTCCTTCTGATGATAATACCTTTACTGCCTTTAAGCCTTCTGATGTCATAGGAATTTTTACAATCATATTCTTATGAATCTTTGCAATTTCTCTCCCTTCATTAATCATTCCATCAGCATCTTCACTAATAACTTCCCCACTAATAGGCCCATTAACTATTGAAGTTATTTCTTTTATAACTTCATTAAAGTCTCTTCCTTCCTTAGCTATTAATGACGGATTAGTTGTAACTCCACAAATAATTCCCATATCATTAGCTTCTCTAATATATCCAACATTTGCTGTATCTAAAAAAAGCTTCATTTTTATCACCCTCATTTTATTCATTACCTTTTACTACTATTAATACAACCAAATTATCCCCACCTTATTATAATACAATATTTTTTGAACATTTTCTTCTATTTTTTCTATATTTTTTACATATGTCAACTTTAACATTGCACATATAGAAAAAGTGAGACATAATTCTTATCCATATCACACTTTTATTTCTTATTAATCAAAAATTAATATTCAATATCCTCTTACATTTAATATATTTTATCTTCTATAAATATATACTTATTGATTTTTTATAATGCTATGTTCTTAATCTTTTTATTACCTTCGTGATATAAATACCTCTAGTACCAAAGACAGACATTCGTATAAAAATAAATTCCTTATAAAATCACTCTTTATACAAATTTCATATTTTTGTATTTTAAATCAATATATAATAAAATATCTTTAATTTCTAAAATTTATATTTCATTTTTTGTAATTACTACAATTTATTGTATACTATTATTATAATATACTTTTTTTATACAAGGAGATAACTTATGCTTAAAGTTTTTATTTGTGAAGATAATAATTTACAAAGGAATAAATTTACTAACATTATAGAAAAAATTATTTATACAAATGATTACACTATTAAAATAGAGAAATCAACATCTAATCCATATGAGATACTTGATTACCTAAAGACAAATAAAACTTGTGGTATATATTTTTTAGATGTTATTCTTAATTCAAATATTAATGGAATTCAGTTAGCTGAACAAATTAGGCACTATGACCCAAGAGGTTTTATAGTATTTATTACTTCTCATTCAGAAATGAGTTATTTAACATTTTTATATAAAGTAGAAGCCTTAGATTATATTATAAAAGATAATTATAATAAAATAGCACGAAGAATAGAAGAATGCCTAAAAGATGCCACATCAAAGTATAATGCAGTCTTTAATAACTCTGAAAAAGTTTTTTCACTACAAATAAATAATAAGATTGTTAATGTAAATTTTAATGATATATATTATTTTGAGACATCAAGCCAGATACATAAAGTAATATTACATTCTACAAATCATCAAGTTGAATTTTATAGCAAAATGAAAGATATCGAAAAAAGATTAGATGATAGATTCTGCAGATGTCATAATTCCTTTATTGTAAACAAAGATAAAATTAAAGAAATTGATAAAAAAAATCGTATTGCACATATGATTAATGGGGATGACTGCCTTATATCAACAAGAGGAATCAAACCATTAATAAATAATTAAATCATTCTTATGTTGTTTTAAAATTTTTAACATTTTTGAATTTGACTTTTTAAGGTAATTAATTTATTATAGTTATATAATTTAATATATCTTAATCTTGTATTAAGGGGGAGTAGTTTAAAATATAACATCAACAATCGCGGTTATATACCTGGTGTTATATGCCAAATATGGTTACCAGACTTTTAATATAATTAACACATTATTATATGTTAATTATATTAAAAGTCTTTTTTAACGTATAGAAAACTTAATTTCTTTTGAAAGTAAGAGCTGATTTTACTACTGACTTTCTAATATATACGTTAAAAAGCGTGGCGTCAGCCACTTTATGTTTATTTAAACTGCTTAACTAAAAGGGGGTAATATATATGAAAAAATATTTTAATGAACACGTTGATGATATTCTCAAAAACTTCAATGTAACAAAAGAAAATGGATTATCTTCAGAACAAATAGAAGATAACAAAACTACTTATGGATTTAATGAATTGCATGAGAAAAAAAAGAAAAGCATTCTAATTGTATTCTTAGAACAATTTAAAGATTTTCTTGTTGCTATATTAATAGCTGCTGGAATTATCTCTATTTTCACAGGAAATATAGAAAGTACTATTGTCATCTTTGCTGTTATAACTATGAATGCCATTTTAGGAACAATTCAAAATCAAAAAGCTGAACAATCTCTAAAAAGTTTAAAAGCACTCTCCTCCCCTAATGCAAAGGTTATTAGAAATGGAGTAAAAACTGAAATTCCAGCTCGAGAAGTTTTACCTGGTGATATTCTAATAATAGAAGCTGGTGACTTAATTGCTGCTGACGGACGAATTTTAGAAAGCTATTCTTTAAAAATTAATGAAAGCTCACTTACTGGTGAATCTGAGCCTGTGGAAAAGTCCTCTGATACTATAACAAAAGATGAAGTAGCTATTGCTGATCAAAAAAATATGGTATTCTCAAGTTCTCTTGTTACCTATGGACGTGGATTAGTTTTAGTTACATCTACTGGAATGAACACTGAACTTGGGAAAATAGCATCTCTAATGGAACAAACTAAAGAAAAGAAAACACCTCTACAAAATACACTAGATGAATTTAGCAAAAAACTTGCACTAATAATTTTAATAATATGTGCATTAGTATTTGCACTAAGTATTTATAGAAACTCGCCAATACTTGACTCATTAATGTTTGCAGTTGCCCTTGCTGTTGCTGCTATTCCTGAAGCTTTAAGTTCTATTGTCACAATAGTTTTAGCTATGGGAACTCAAAAAATGGCTAAAGAAAATTCAATTATAAAAAATCTAAAATCTGTAGAAGGTTTAGGCTGTGTTTCTGTAATATGTTCTGATAAAACTGGAACTCTTACTCAAAATAAAATGACTACTAAGAAAATTTATATTGATGAAAAGTTAATAGACTCATCAGATTTAAACTTAAATAATTCAGCTCATGACTTGTTATTAAAATCAGCAATTTTATGTAATGATTCTACTTCTATTGATAACAATGAAATAGGTGACCCTACAGAAGTTGCTCTAGTTAACTTAGGTCATAAATATTCTATAAATGAATTGGATTTAAGGACTGAATTTAAAAGACTTAAGGAAATTCCTTTTGATTCTGACAGAAAACTTATGAGTACATTACACTCTATAAACAACGAATTCACTCTTTATACTAAAGGTGCTCTTGATGTAATTTTAAATAGAGTAAACTTCATAAAAACTTCTTCAGGAGTTAGGGAAATAACTGAAGCTGATAAATCAAGAATACTTTCAACAAATATTAGCCTTTCTGAAAATGGCTTAAGAGTTCTTGCTTTTGCTTATAAAACTATAGATGAAGATAGAAATTTAAACTTAAATGATGAATATGGATATACATTTATAGGATTAATCTCAATGATAGATCCTCCAAGACCTGAATCTAAAAAAGCTGTTTCAGACTGTAAACTTGCTGGAATAAAGCCAATTATGATAACTGGTGATCATAAAATAACAGCCTCTGCTATTGCTAAAGAAATTGGAATTTTACAAACTAATGACATAGCTCTTGAAGGTTTAGAATTAGATAAACTTTCAGATAAAGAACTTGATAAAAAACTTGAACATATTTCTGTTTATGCCAGAGTATCTCCTGAGCATAAAATACGTATAGTTAATGCATGGCAAAAGAAAGGTAAAATTGTTGCTATGACTGGTGATGGAGTTAATGATGCACCAGCCTTAAAACAAGCTGATATAGGAATTGCAATGGGTATAACAGGTACAGAAGTATCAAAAGATGCAGCATCTATGATTCTTACTGATGATAACTTTGCTACTATTGTAAAATCTGTAGCTAATGGAAGAAGTATTTATGCTAATATAAAAAATTCAATTAAATTCTTACTTTCAGGTAATCTTTCAGGAATATTGACTGTATTATATGCTTCTTTAGCTGCTCTTCCTGTACCTTTTGCTGCTGTACATTTACTATTTATAAATCTCTTAACAGACAGCCTTCCTGCTATTGCAATTGGTATGGAAAGTCCAAGAAGAGATTTATTAAATGAAAAACCTAGAGACAGTAAAGAATCTATTCTTACTCCTAGCTTTATAAAAGAATTTTCTATTCAAGGAATTATAATTGGTATATTTACAATAATAGCTTATCATATAGGTTTATCTACTGGTAATAATGCTACTGCAAGTACAATGGCGTTTTCTACCCTATGCCTTGCAAGATTATTCCACGGTTTCAATTGTAGAAGTAAAAAGTCTATTTTAAGTCTTGGATTATTATCAAATAAATACAGTATATATGCCTTTGTAACTGGATTAATCTCTTTAAATCTAGTTTTACTTGTGCATCCTCTCCAAAAGTTATTTGAAGTTGAACCACTTAGTATTTCACTAATAGCATGTATATATGTATTAGCATTCTTACCAACTTTACTAATTCAAATATATAAAGTTGTTGCTATTGATACTAAAAAAACTATTACTAAAGAAAAATCTAATTCTAGAGAAGAAAAAATTGCGGTTTAATTTTTTAAGTTGAGAATACTTCTATAAAACCATATAAAAGATGCCTGCTTAATTTTCCAAAGATTCACTCAGTTATTACCTTTTTATCAAAACTTTTAACTTTTTACTATTGAATTATCAAAATACGGAGCTTATAATTATAAATAATTCAAGAAGTGGTTATCGTATCAATGATAAGGAGAGTAAGTATTTTGTCTGATTTCAAGCGAGTCTGGGATGGTGCAAGCCAGGTATGAAGCTTTTACTGAAGAACACCTTTGAGATGCTGATCGAAATGAAAAAAGTAGGTTCAGCCGGTAGTCAACCGTTAAAATGACTAGGTATTAATTCTGAAATGTTTTAGTACCAATATGAGTGAGCTAAAGCTTAATTAGGGTGGCACCGCGGAAATAGAAATTTCGTTCCTATACATTATTGTATAGGAACTTTTTTTATACCTTATATAATAATGTATCACCTTATATTGAGATTTAACTACTTAGGGTGGCACCGCGGAAAATTTTCGTCCCTTATCTGTGTAATACCAGATAAGGGACCTTTTGATTTATTAAATAAAGGGAGGCTGTTAAAAATGGAAAGAACTTATGTATGTGATGTGAAAAAATTAAAAGAAAGTACGGTACTTGTTGAGGGGTGGGTTCATAAAATTGTTGACCTTAGTACTGTTTCATTTATTCATTTAAGAGATAAAACAGGAATTATCCAACTTGTTATGAATAAAGAAGAATCAAAAAAATTAAGACTTGAAATGTGTATATCAGTAACTGGTGACAAAATATTAAACGAAAAAGCACCTTCAGGAGTTGAAATTCAGGTTAGAGATTTAAAAGTAATTGGTGATGTATTCTATGATAAACTTCCTTTCGAAATAAATAGTTTTAAACAAAACACAGCTTTAGAAAAGCAATTAGATTTTAGAGGTCTTGCTCTTAGAAGACCTAAACAAAGAGCAGTATTTAAGGTACAAGAAGAAATTACTGATTGTTTTAGAGAATTTTTAAAATCAAAAAACTTTTCAGAAATACATACTCCAAAAGTTATATCTTCAAGTACTGAAGGTGGTTCAGAAATGTTCACTGTAGACTACTTTGGTAGACGTGCTTTCTTAGCTCAAAGTCCCCAATTTTATAAACAGATGATGGTAGGCGCAGGTTTTGAAAGAGTATTTGAAATTGCTCCTGCTTACAGAGCAGAACTTCATAATACTTGGAGACATTTAAATGAATATATAAGTATGGATATAGAAATGGGATTTATAAAAGATGAAACTGACCTTATGGATTTAGAAGAAGAATTCATTAACTATTTATATAAACACCTTAACAAAACTTGTACTAAAGAACTTGAAATGTTTAATGTTACTCTTCCAAAAAGCATTAAAATTCCAAGAATTCCTTTAGCAGAAGCTCATCAAATTCTTTTAGATAAATTTAATAAGAAATCTCCTGTAGGTAATATTGATGCTGAAGGTGAAATCTTAATTTGTAAATATACTAAAGAAAAGTATGGATGCGACTTAGTATTCTTAACTGAATATCCAATTGCAAAGAGACCAATGTATGCAATGCCTGATAGCGAAAAACCAGGACTTACAAAGAGCTTTGACTTAATTTATGACGGACTTGAAATTACTACTGGAGGTCAAAGAATTCATAACTATGAAATGTTAAAGCAAAACATTGAAAAGTTTGGATTAAATCCTGATGATTTCTCATTCTATCTTGAAACCTTTAAATATGGTATGCCTCCTCATGGCGGTCTTGCTATAGGTCTTGAAAGAATTACTTTAAAAGTTTTAGGTCTTGAAAACATTAGAGAAGCCGCTCTTTTACCAAGAGACTTAAAGAGACTTGAACCATAATTTAAGGAGGAAAATGTAATGAAAGTTGAAATTAAAGATGTTGAATATATAGCTAAACTTGCTAAGCTTCAATTTACTGAAGAGGAAACTGAAAAGTTAGCTAAAGAATTTGAAAGTATTTTATCTCACTTTGAAACTATAGATAAATTAGATTTAAGTGATATTGACCTTAATCTAGATCCTAATGCTAAATCTATTTTAAGAGAAGATAAACCTGTTTTATTTAAAGATAAAAAGAAATTATTCCAAAATACAAAATCAATGAAGGATACCGCAATAATGGTTCCTAAAATTATTGAATAGGCGGTGAAATTTAAATGAAAATTCAAGAAATGACTGTAACAGAAATTAAAGATGGAATTAAAAATGGAAGTTTTACTGCTTATGATGTAATTACTTCCCTATTTACAAGAATAAAAGAGATTGACCCTAAGGTACAATCTTACTTAAAACTATGTGAAGAAAGTGCTATTAAACAAGCTAAAGCTGTTGATGAAAAAATAGCTAAAGGAGAAGCTGTTGGTGCCCTTGCTGGAGTTCCAATTGCTATAAAAGATAACATTTGCATTGATGGAGTTACTACTACTTGTGCTTCAAAAATGCTTGAAGATTTTATACCACCATATAATGCAACTGTAATTAAAAAACTTCTTAAAGAAGATGCTGTAATCATTGGAAAAACAAATATGGATGAATTTGCAATGGGTTCTTCTACTGAGAATTCAGCTTTTAGAGTCACAAAAAATCCTTGGGATTTAGAAAGAGTTCCAGGCGGTTCATCAGGTGGTTCTGCTGCTTGTGTAGCTGCTGGTCTTGCACCTATTTCTCTTGGTTCTGATACAGGTGGATCAATTAGACAGCCTGCTGCTTTCTGCGGTGTAGTTGGATTAAAGCCTACATATGGTTTAGTATCAAGATTTGGACTTATTGCCTTCGGTTCTTCATTAGATCAAATTGGACCTTTTGCAAAGAACGTTACTGATGCTGCTTTAACTTTACAAGTAATTCAAGGTGAAGATCCTCTTGACTGTACTACTGATAAAGATTATGTTCCACCAACTGATTATTTAAAATCAATTGATGAAGGTATCAAAGGAATGAAAATTGGAGTTCCTAAAGAATTCTTTAACGAAGCTCTTGATGATGAAGTTAAAGATGCTTTATTAGATTCTATAGAAAAGTTTAAAGCTCTTGGTGCTGAAGTTGAAGAGTTTTCACTTCCTATAACTGAAGCTGGACTTTCTGCTTACTATATTATTTCCTCAGCAGAAGCTAGTTCAAACCTTGCAAGATTTGATGGTATAAGATATGGATACCGTCCTGAAGAATTTACAGATGTTAATGAACTTATGCTTAAATCAAGATCTGAAGCTTTTGGCCCTGAAGTTAAGAGAAGAATAATGCTTGGTACTTACGCACTATCTTCTGGATACTATGATGCATACTATAACAGAGCTCAAAAACTTAAAAAGAAATTAAAAGAAGAATTTAAAAAGGCATTTGAAAAATATGATATTATCTTAAGCCCTACATCCCCTACTCCTGCATTCAAATGTGGAGAAAGATGTGACGACCCACTTCAAATGTACTTAGCAGATATATATACAATCAACATAAACCTTTCAGGTATCCCTGCAATATCATTACCTTATACCTTTAGCAAGGAAGGTTTACCTATAGCTGTTCAAATACTTGGGCCTCACTTTGGTGAAGAGAAAATATTTAAAGCAGCTTACGCATTAGAAAAAGAAACTAAAGTATCAACTTTAGCTCCATTATAATAAGAAAGGAAGAATTAAAATGAGTTTAGAAACTATAATTGGTCTAGAAGTCCATGCTGAATTAAAAACTAAAACTAAAATATTCTGTTCATGCTCTACTGAGTTTGGTACAGAACCTAACCACAACACTTGCCCTATATGCTTAGGGTTACCTGGAACTCTTCCTGTTCTTAACGAGGAAGTTGTTGCTTTAGCTATAAAAGCTGGTAAGGCTTTTCATTGTGACATAAATAAGTTAAACAAGATGGATAGAAAGAACTACTTCTACCCTGACCTTCCAAAGGCTTATCAAATATCACAATATGACTTACCTATCTGTTCTAATGGATATGTTGAAATTGATGTTGATGGTAAAACAAAAAAAATTAGGTTGAACAGAATTCATATTGAAGAAGATGCTGGCAAGCTAGTTCATGATGATTTAGAAAATGCTTCATATATAGATTATAATCGTGTTGGCGTACCTCTAATAGAAATGGTATCTGAACCAGATTTACGTTCACCAGATGAAGCTGTTGCTTACTTTAAAGCCATAAAGTCTATATTAGAATATAGTGATATATCAGACTGTAGAATGGAACAAGGTTCTTTAAGATGTGATGCTAACATATCAATTAGAGAAACTGGATCGAATAAGTTCAATACTAAAGTAGAGATGAAAAATATAGGTTCTTTTAAAGAATTAGAAAAAGCATTAAAATACGAAGAAAAAAGACAAAGAGAACTTTATAACTATGGTGAAGAATTTAAGATAAAACAAGAAACTAGACGTTGGGATAGCGGGAAAGGCAGAACTGTTCCTATGAGAACAAAAGAAGATGCACACGATTATAGATACTTCCCTGAACCAGATTTAGTCCCAATAATAATAGAAGATCAACAAATATCTTATATTGAAAAGACTTTGCCTGAAATGCCTAAAGAAAAGAAAGCAAGATTTATAGAAAATTATAAACTTCCTGAAAAAGAGGTTAACATAATTTTAGATACTAAGGCCCTTGCAAATCTTTTTGAAGAAACTATAAAATGTGGTGCTTCAGCTAAATCAGCTTCGAACTGGATTTTAGGAGATTTATTAAGAGTTTCAAAAGAAAATTCCATAGATTTATCTAAAGATGAATTAAAATTCACTCCTAAAGATTTAGCTGATTTAATTAAACTTATAGATGAAGGTAAGATAAGTAAAACTGCTGGTAAAGAAGTATTTGAATCAATGTTTAACACTGGTGAACATCCTGAAAAAATAGTTAAAGAAAAAGGCTTATCACAAATAAGTGATACATCAGCTCTTGAAGAAATGATAGCAGAAATAATTGATAAAAACCCTAAGTCTGTTGAAGACTTTGCTTCTGGTAAAGCTCAAGCTGCTGGATTTTTAATGGGACAAATAATGAAAGCTTCTAAGGGGCAAGCTAATCCAAAAGTTGCAAAACAATTGTTGGATGAGAAGCTAAATAGTGTACTTAAATAATCATATGAATGTTAGAGAGGCTATTTAATTTTGTATTATTTCAATTTTAATAGCCTCTTGTATGTACAAAATTATCCACACCAATATATAGTTGTTCACAAAATCCACAACTTATTAACAGTTTTTGTGGATAAGTTGTGAATTTATCCACCTATCTCTCCCCCCCTATTTTACTAGTGTCTTCAACATCTTATTACATATAATATTTACTTATCAACATGCCTATTCATTTTTTTACATATAACATCCCATTTACGACACAGTTAATTCTACATATCAACATATAAATTAACAGCTTCTCAACAAGTTATCCACAGGAACCTGTGGAATATGTGGATTATATCCATTTTTTAACTTTAAACTTATATGATTGTCTAATAAGTATTATTATGGTAACATATCTTATGTATTAAGTTAAAGGAGGATTACAATGAATAAAAATTTTAAGCTGAAAAAATTGATTATCTTATCACTTAGTTTATTAATAATAGCAGCATCCTTAGTGTTCTTCTTAAATTCTGCTAAGAAAACTAATACTACATTAGACAATTCAACAGATACCTCCAGTGAAAACACTGACAATACTAATTCAGAAGTAATATCACATGAAGAAAATAGATTTGAAAATATTAAATTAACTAATGAAGATGTAGGCGTTCCTATATTATATTATCATTCAGTTCTTCCTGATGCAGAAGTGACTACCCATAATGAAGTAACTATTTCTCCTGAAAAATTAAAGGAAGAGCTTATGATTGTAAAAGAATTAGGATATACAACCATAACAATATCTGAATTAACTGATTATCTAAACAATAATAATCCTATTCCAGAAAAAAGTATTGTTATAACATTTGACGATGGTTATACAGATAACTATGTACATGCATTTCCTATATTAAAGGAACTTAATATGAAAGCAACTATATTTATGATTGCTTCTCAAGTAGACAGTGGTTACTATATGTCTGCTTCTCAACTCAAAGAAATGTCTGATTACGGAATAGATATAGAAAGTCATACTGACAACCATGTCTATCTAGATAAACTATCTTACGAAAAGCAACTTAAAGAACTAAAGGATTCCAAAGAAAAGCTTGAAAAGATTTTAGGCAAAAATGTAACTTCAATAGCTTACCCTTATGGAAACTATAATGAAGATACAAAAAGAGCTGTTATAGATGCTGGTTATACTCTTGCATTTACTACTAATAAAGGTTTAGCAAAAAGAACAAATAATAAAATCGAGTTAAATAGAATATATGTAAGTTCTGACTATTCACTAGAATTATTTAAAGAAAGACTTCTAAATACTAAGTAAATAATTTATAAAAAAATCATTTTGATAGTGTAGAGACAGTTTATCTTGCCTGCGGCTTATGCGGACTTTAAGAAAAAGTATTGATGGATTAGTTAACATAGTTCAAAACCAGTTAAAGCTTGATCCCTTTGATAAGGCTTTATTTGTATTTTGTAATAAGAAGATGGATAAATTAAAGATACTTCATTTTGATGAGGGGTTCTGGCTATATTATCATCGTTTAGAGCGTAGCCATTCTTTTAAAAGGCTATGAAATAAGAACTAAGTCAAAGTTTAAGCCAGTGACCAAATCTAATTATTTTTGAAATAATTGTCTAAAACTCCT
>CAKVFO010000072.1 GCA_934746785.1 uncultured Clostridium sp.
GCTCACTTATATACCCTCCATTATGACTTTCATATTCAATATTTCCTATTAAGTTTATTATATTAGGATCTTCTTCATATATAACTCTAGGATGCAGATAATTACTATTATCCACTAAAACAGATATATCATACTTACCTAGAATTTCATTAATAACATTTTCATCATCTTCTATATTAATTGAATAGCATTCTACTAAATCCTTTTCCATATTAAAAAATAGTTCTTCCAAGTATTCATAAGCTTCATCATCTGCTATAAAAGTAAGCAGGCAGTTTTCCTTTTCTTCTTGAAGTTCTGTATCTAAGAATTCTTTATATATTTCTTTTAATTTATTTATGGAATCTAATTCTAAATTCTTTAACTTTTCTAAAACCACTTCAGCTTTCTTCTTTAAAACTGATGCTTTTTTTATAATATGGTCCTTATTATTTCCTGATAACTCGTCATATTCCTTTTCAGTCATTGCTTCTCCTTCTTTTAAAGGAATGAATGCAAATCCTCCTGTAGTTGCCTTCACATCAAATCCATCAGCTTTAGCCATATCAACTAATTCACCAACATATTTACTTCTTTTATTATGAATTTCATCAATAATACTGTCCTTTTCAGACTCTGATGAAGTATTATAAAAATCTAATGCAACCTGTAAATAGCTATTCTTTATATTTTCTACATTTTCCTTAAGTTCTTTACCTCTTCCATTACTCAAAAAAACTGGTCGTGGTTTCTTAGGATCTTCTATACTTACATAACATATATCTCTTGGCGCCTCATAATCTTTATAAATATTTTGAACAAAGATTTTAAGTTCATCTATCTTCTCTTTAGAAAAAGAATCTATTAAGTATAGATTATAACCTGCATTCTTAATTTTAATAGCTCTTTCGATTTTTTCATATGCTGAAGAAACCTTTTTTATATTTCTGATCTGCCCTTCACCTTTTGCATCTTTAAAATCAATATTAAATAATATTTCATTTGGAGTTAACTCTTTTTTCATATATAATATTCCCCACTGAAAAAACTGCAAAGAGCAGTCTTAGTCAAGTAGTTCCCTCCTTATACGTTCTATATTATATTAATATTCCTTTGAAGGTGTTTTAGATAATACTTTTTGAAAATATTTTATTAATTTATAATATCTTATCCATTAATTCTTCGACGTCCTTATCTCCTCTACCTGATAAAGTTACAATTATATAATCATCCTTATCATAATCTTTTGCACATTTAACAGCTGCTGAGATAGCATGTGAGCTTTCTATTGCTGGAATAATACCTTCAAGCCTTGATAATAGCTTAAAAGCTTCTAAAGCTTCCTTATCCGTACAAGGTACATACTTAGCTCTTCCTATTTCTCTAAGATATGCATGTTCTGGTCCTACACCAGGATAATCAAGTCCAGCTGAAATAGAATACGCTTCCTTAGGTTCTCCATTTTCATCTACAAGACACATACTCTTCATTCCATGAATTATAGCTATTTCTCCCTTTGCCATTGATGCAGCATTCATTGGAGAATCTAATCCCTTACCTGCAGCCTCAACACCGATAAGTTCAACTTCTTTTTCTTCAATAAAATCTGCAAAAGTTCCAATACAATTACTTCCTCCACCTACACAAGCAATTACTGCTTTAGGAAGTTTTCCTTCTGCTTCTAATCCTTGTTTCTTAGCTTCAATACTTATAATCTTTTGAAATTCCTTAACTATAGCTGGATATGGATGAGGTCCTACTGCCGAACCTAAAACATAAAAAGTATCTTCTATATTTTCAACCCATGTTTTTAAAGCTAAATCAACTGCTTCTTTTAATGTTCTTGTTCCTTCTGTAGCTGGAACTACCTTTGCTCCTAAAAGTTCCATTCTAAACACATTAAGTGCCTGTCTTCTCATATCTTCTTCACCCATATAAACAACACATTCCATTCCCATAAGTGCTGCTACTGTTGCTGTTGCAACCCCATGTTGTCCTGCTCCTGTTTCAGCTATAACTTTCTTTTTCCCCATTCTCTTTGCAAGTAACATTTGTCCTAAAACATTATTTATTTTGTGCGCCCCTGTATGATTTAAATCTTCTCTCTTTAAATATATCTTGCATCCACCTGCATATTCAGTAAGTCTTTCTGCAAAATATAAAGGATTTTCTCTTCCTACATATTGTTTTAAATAGTAATTGTATTCGTTTAGAAATTCAGGATCATCTTTATATCTTAAAAATGCCTCCTCTAATTCATTTAATGCATTTAATAAATTATCTGGTACAAATTGACCACCAAATTGTCCATAAAACTTTTCCATAATATATTACCCCCTAATTATTTAATTCTATATGCTTACTTTTTATATTCTTTTATACGCAAAAAAGAGCATATCATCCAATTGGGACGATGTGCTCGTGGTGCCACCCATATTTAGAAATAATTATTATATAATTATTCCCCTCATTTTTAGTACAATTAATACTTCACCAAAATAACGCTTGGAAACGGCAATAGCTACTATTATATATAAACTAATATAATTTCACCTATGCATCTACTAAAGCCCACTTCCTTAAAAATCCTGTTTCGAACCTTTCACCAGCCGTCGAATCGCTTTGACATTACTTAATAAGTACTCTCTTTAGTCATTGATTTTCTCTTATTGATACTATCATTATATTTTTCGACCTCATATTTGTCAACATTTTCTGTAAATTTTCCTTAAAATAAACTAAGTTGTTGTATTTCGCCATCTCTTAATGAAGATACACTTAAACCAATAAGACGTATTTCCTCTGTAATTTCTTCATTTATTAAAATTTCTCTTACTACATTATATATTTCCTCTTCTGAGTCTATATATTCATTTAATGTTCTACTTCTAGTATGACTTTCAAACTCTCCAGTCTTATATTTAAGAGTAACCGTTTTACCACTGCATCCTTTATTCTTTAATATATAACTTACCTCTTTAGAAAACTCTTTAATATATATTAATAAATCTTCTTTATTCATTGTGTTTACTTTTAAAGTTCTCTCTTTACCTACAGACTTTCTTTCTCGTACAGGTTCAACTTTTCTATTATCAATTCCTCTAATCCTAAAAAATATCTCCTGACCCATTTTGCCCATAATCTCTTTTAAATATTCTTCTGAAAGCTGAAATAAATCCTCTATAGTAAAAATACCCATATTATTCAGCTTCTCTACAGACTTTTTTCCTATTCCAAATACTTTAGATATAGAAAGAGGCATTAAAAGATCAGGAATCATATTTTTGTCTATAAGCATAATTCCATTAGGTTTATTCCACTCTGAAGCAAGTTTAGCTAGAAATTTATTATAAGATATGCCTATAGACAAAGTTAAGCCAAGCTTTTTTCTAACTTCATCCTTTATAAACTTAGCAGCTTCTTCACCTGAAAATGATGTGTCAGTAATATCTAAAAATGCTTCATCAATAGATAATGCTTCTACCTTATCTGTAACTTTATAAAACACTTTAAAAACTTCTTCAGAAATTTCCTTATACCTTCCATTCCTTACAGGTAAAAATACTCCAATAGGACACTTTTCTCTTGCTATAAATAGAGGCATAGCAGAATGTACTCCAAATTTTCTAGCCTCATAGGAACATGTACTAACCACTCCCCTTTCACCTATGCCTCCAACAATTACAGGTTTTCCTTTTAAAGCTGGATTATCCTTCTGTTCAACAGATGCAAAAAAGGCATCCATATCTACATGTAAAATAACTCTTTCCATACAATCTTTTTAAGCTAATACCTCATCAAATATCCCTTGATTCTTACTTACAATTAAAGAATATACTCCCTTTGAGAACAGCTCGTATAAATACCTCTCATTCTTATTATTTTTACTACTTTCAAGTAATGCCAAAGCTATAAAAAATCTAAATCCTTTATCCATATAAAATTCATATTCTGCTTCCTCATTACATAAGTAATCTATTATTTCATTTATATTATCAATAAATTTACCACTTTCTACCCCTTGATAATTAGCTCCTAATAAAGGCAGAAATTGGTGTCCTATTTTCATACCTTTTTTATTTATTTCTAAAAGCAATTTATTAATATCATCATGAGCAGAGATTTTACTATTTAACATCATAGTCATACTTAAAGCTTGAATACTATTCTTAGATAAATTTTCAATATTCTTATATTCTTCAAACATCTCTTCCATAAAAGTAACTATAAAATCTTCTTCAGTTTCATTAATCGCAAGAAGTGCACATTCTAAATAGTCTTCATGATTAGTAACATTTTTATACTTTCTTCTTATGACCCCATAGATTTCTCTCATCTTAACAATCTTTGAAAATCTATGCTCCTGCTCCACATATTTAACCATCGAATAACTAGCAAGTACTAAATATTGACTATCTCTAAAGTCAAGTTCTATTAATTTTTCATAAACATCTAACATTTCAGATACAAATTTCTCCACATTATCCTCTAAGGCAATAAGAAAAGATACAATGTATAAGATATCCCCCCTAAAGGCAGAAATTCTTGAAGTTTCTTTCTTAACACAACTTCTAATCTCCTTTACTTTTTTTATTGGAATCTCCTCTTCTCTGCCGCCATAAATAATAGCCGCAAAATGATTTATATAATCCCCATCATATCTTAATTCTTCCTTAGAAATTCTATAATTATATACTGTTTTATCACATATACTTTTAATCTTATTTTCCATTATTATTCCTCTTTTCACCTTCACATAAATTCAGCTTATGCTCCTTTTTATTATACTATATTTAATATTTCATAATCTATTAATTAAATTTCCTAATTATATAATAACTTCTTATTATGACATATTAATGACACTTAGTTAATAATTATATTAATAATATCTTAAGTTTTTATTAAATCACTCTTCTCTAACCATAAACAAAGTAGCTGACACCACACTTCTTAAAACAGAAAAATTGGAAGGTAAAGTACTATTTTTATGCTCCAAAATCATAATCAGTTGCTAAATTTAATTAGTTTCTCTTGTACTTTTCTTATTATTAGGATATAATATTTAAGAAAAATAAATATATGACAGTTCGCAAGCCTCCTGTCTCAAAATAAAACTAGGCACCTTATAAAATGATTCTACAGGTCTGCCTTATTTTAAGCAGACCTTTTATTTTTGCTAAAAGGAGTAAAATTATGTCTTTCCAAAGATACAGCAAAGTTTCAAATAAAAACAAAAGAGAAATTGTACTTTTAAAAGCCTCACCCTGTAAATGGGGCCGATGTAAATTTTGTGATTATATACTCGATAACAGTACTAATGAAATTTCAAATATTGAAATTAATGAAAAAGAATTAGAAAAGATAACTGGAGAATTTGGTGTTTTAGAAGTAATTAATTCAGGAAGTATATTTGAAGTTCCTAAAAAGAACCTTGAAAAAATAAAAGAAATAGTTACTTCAAAAAATATAAAAACATTAATTTTTGAAGCTCACTGGATATATAGAAATAGACTACAGGAATTAAAAGACTACTTTAATATTCCTGTAATATTTAAGCTTGGTATGGAGACTTTTGATGACAACTTCAGAAACAACATTTTAAATAAAGGAATAATTATTAACTCCCCTGAAGATGTTGCTAAATACTATGATTCAATTTGTTTAATGGTAGGAATTGAAGGACAAAGCAAAGAAAGCATAGATAAAGATATTGAATACCTTCTTAAATATTTTAAAAAAGGATGCATTAATATATGGATAGAAAATTCCACTGGTTTTAAAAGAGATGATGAGCTTGTTAATTGGTTTAAAGAAAAGTATTATTACCTAGACGAAAATCCCAACATAGAAATCCTTTGGAATAATACTGATTTTGGAGTTGGAGGAGAAAATCAATATGAAAACAAGTAAACTTATGAAAAAAGTTGGAATATCAGGTTTAATAAAAATATCTTTAGTAGCAACTATATATTTAGTTCTTACTTTAGTTTTTGCTGATATTTCTTATGGACCAATTCAAGCAAGACCTTCAGAACTATTAAACTTTTTTGCTTTTATAGATCCACTCTATATAATAGGTTTAACTTTAGGATGTGCTATATCAAACTTCTATTCTTTTGGTCTTATAGATGTAATAGTAGGGAGTTTAGCAACCCTTTTATCAACTTATCTTATGTATAAAAGTAAAAATTTATTTGTTGCTTCATTATGGCCTGTTCTAAATTGCTTTTTTGTTGCGTCTGAATTGTATTTTTTATTTGCGCAGCCATTCTGGTTTAACATGACCACAATTGCTATAGGTGAATTCATAATTATGACTGTAGTTGGATATCCACTATTTAAATTCGCCTTATTCAAGAATAAACATTTTGTAGAAGCTATGAGAATCGATAAAAATAATAAAACATATTTACAAAAACTTAGTTTCACTGGAAAAGAATAGAAAGAAAAAACTGCTTAAAAATAAGCAGTTTTTTACTTGCTTTCTAAATACTATTTTATATTTCATAAACTTATAAACTATGATATAATACACTTTGATAAGGTATAAACACTTTAGAAGTTATTTGTATTTTTATAGAGAAGGAGATTTCAAATGAGTTTCAGAGAAAAATTTGATAAATATTTTCAAGAATCATATATGCAAAAATATGGAGACAGAATATCAAGCACTGCTGGTACTGTTGTATCCATTAAAGATACAAAAAAGAACTATATTTTATTCCATAAGTTAGTTGTAGACTTAGTAATAAAACCTGAAGTCGGTAAAGCAATTGTTAAAGCAAGATACAAAAAAATAAGATGGTTTAAGCCTGTAGATTTTATTCCTGTATCAGTAGGACATAAAGTAATGCTTATGGGCCTTAAAGGTGTTAAAGGTAAAAAAGATGCTGAAATACTTCAAATTCAAAACGTTCTTAACTTAACAACTAAAAGAGACTTAATTCCTGTTGATCATTCACAATTAAAACGTGCTAGACAACAATCTGGAAGAATGAGGTTTTAATAATAAAAAAACTAGATGCTTAACTTACATCTAGTTTTTTTACATAACTTATGATAATGCAACATCTAATACCATCATAATTACAAATCCTATAGAAAAACCAATAGTTCCAATATTAGAATGTTTACCATGTGATATATCTGGAATCAATTCTTCTACAACTACATACACCATCGCTCCTGCTGCAAATGAAAGAAAATATGTGGTAAAAGGCACCATAATACTAGAAAACAATATAGTTATACCTGCTGCTACAGGTTCAACTACACCAGATAAAAATCCATAAAAAAACGCCTTTCCTTTCCCTATCCCCTCGGCCTTTAAAGGCATTGATATTATAGCGCCCTCTGGAAAGTTTTGAATTGCAATCCCTATAGACAATGCTAAAGCTCCTGCAAGTGTAATTATCTGTCCCTCATTTTCAACTCCAGAATAAACTATACCAACTGCCATTCCTTCTGGTATATTATGAAGTACTACTGCTAATACCAGCATTGTTGTTTTCCTTAAACTACCATTATTAATTCCTTCCACTTCATCATTATGAAGATGTGGAATAATCAGGTCTAATATAAGCATAAAAAATACTCCTATTAAAAATCCAACAGCTGCTGGCACAAAAGCAAACCTTCCTAGATTAGAACTCATATCAATAGAAGGAATTATTAAAGACCATATAGAAGCAGCTATCATTATTCCTGATGCAAATCCTAAAAGAATCTTATTTAATAATTCACTCATTTCATTCTTCATTACAAAAACACAAGCTGCACCAAGAGTTGTTCCTGCTAAAGGTATCAATAATCCAATCAATGTATTCATTTTATGCCTCCTCTTAAAAATATATTTCCTATTTCTATATAAAAATATGTAAAATCAGCAGCCTTCTTAAATGAAATTTTATACCACTTGATATTCGTTGTCAAATCATTGCAAAAGTAAAATTTCGATGTCATACTTTTTATTATAAAAATCAGTATAAAGTGGCTGACACCACGCTTTTCAGCGCAGGAAGCAGCTTTGTTACAACCTATCAAAAGGTTCTAAAAACAAAATAATTTCTTATACATTAAAAATATAACCATTGCATCATAATAAATACAATGGTTATTATTTTTTTACTTAGATTTTATTAATAGATATACACTATTTATCAAGGCTATAACTCCAGAAAAAACTAATACTATAAGCCACTGTCCTAATGCTAGAGGAATAGTATGAAAAATTTCTCTAAAGAATGGAATATACATTATACTGCATAACATCATAATAGAAACACTTACGGCTCCAACAAGATAAGGATTTGTAAATAACTTTATTTCAAATATAGAATGTCTCTCTGATCTACATTCAAAAACATGAAATAATTGAGACATTACAAGAGTTGCTAACGCAATAGTTCTACAAGCTGCAAGATCCATCCTATAATACCTTCCTACCATAAAAGATAATAATGTACATATCCCAATTAAACATCCTCTAACTATTATCTTCTCTGCTAATCCTCTAGCAAAAATACCTTCTCCTTTATTTCTTGGAGTCTGCCTCATAATATCACTATCAGCAGGATCAACACCAAGAGCAATTGCAGGAAGTCCATCAGTTGCTAAATTTACAAATAAAATTTGTATTGGAGTTAATGGATTTGGAAGAGTAAATAACGAAGCTAAAAACATAGTTAAAACTTCACCTAAGTTACAAGATAACAGATATCTTATAAATTTTCTTATGTTATCATAAATAACTCTCCCCTCCTCCACAGCAGAAACAATAGTAGCAAAATTATCATCCATCAAAATCATAGAAGAGGCTTCCTTAGTAACATCAGTACCAGTAAGACCCATAGAAATTCCAATATCAGCTTCCTTAATAGCTGGTGCATCATTAACACCATCACCAGTCATAGCAACAACATTATTATTCTTCTTAAAAGCTTTTACAATTCTAAGCTTATGATCAGGAGAAACTCTAGCAAATACCCTTGTCTTTAAAACTTTTCTCTTCAACTCTTTATCAGAAAGGTTTTCTAATTCATCACCAGTCATAACCTGTTCCTCATTGTTACATATATTTAAGGACTTAGCAATTGCTAAAGCTGTACTCTTATGGTCACCTGTTATCATTATAGGCTTAATACCTGCAAGCTTACATTTAAGCACTGCATCTCTAGCTTCATCCCTTGGAGGATCAATACTTCCTGCTATACCTATAAATATAAGATCATTTTCAAGCTTTTCATTTTTACATAAACCTTCAACCTTATATGCGGCTCCAATACATCTTAAAGCTCTTGAAGACATAAGTTCTATAGCCTCAGTTACTTTTCTCTTTTTCTGTGCAGTTAATGGTTTCACCTTATTATCTTCAATAATATATGAACACTTGTTTATAAGTCTTTCAGGTGCCCCCTTAACATAACAAGTTTCCCTGCCACCTTCATTCATTATTACAGACATCATTTTCCTTGTAGAATCAAAAGGAATTTCAAAAACCCTCTTTTCTCTGCCTACAAATTTTTGTAATTCATCTGTCTTCTTAAAAAACAACTTTATTAAAGCAGTTTCTGTAGGATCTCCATGAAGACATCTATCAATATTATTTTCTTTAAAATCATAATTACAATCATTACAATAAACAAAAGACTTTTTTAACATATCATAATTAGTTAATGGTCCATTATCTAATTCATAAATCCTATCATTTAAATAAACTTCCTTAACAGTCATCCTATTTTGAGTTAATGTTCCAGTCTTATCTGAACAAATTATAGTTGTACACCCTAAAGTTTCAACAGCTGGCAGTTTTCTAATTAAAGCATTTCTCTTAAGCATTCTAGAAACGCCTAAAGCAAGTGCCACTGTAACAATAGCTGCTAATCCTTCTGGGATAGCAGCAACAGCAAGACTTACACCTAAAAGGAACATTTCTGTTATATCATTGCCTCTTATAATACCTAAAGCTGTAACTAATGCACATATAACTATACACATTACAACAAGAATCTTACCTAGAGATTCAAGCCTTTCTTTTAATGGAGATTTTTCTTCTTTAATATTATCAAGAAGATTTGCAATCTTGCCCATTTCAGTATCCATACCTATGCTTTCTACCTTAAATAGCCCTTTTCCTTTTAAAACTGTAGTACCCATAAATACTTTATTTTTCTTACATGTATCTTTACTAACTCCAACTGATTCTCCAGTTAATAGAGATTCATCTACCATTATTCCTGAAGACTCAATAAGTTCACCATCTGATGGTATTCTATCTCCCGCATCTAATACAACAACATCACCTATTGTAAGATATGCTGAATTTAATATCTTTATCCTTCCATCTCTAAATACTTTACAAGTAGGTGCAGCTAAATCCTTTAATGCTTCCAAAGATTTTTCTGTTCTAAATTCTTGAATAAATCCTAGAAAAGCATTAACAATAACAATAATAATTATAGTTATAGCATCGGCTGTATCTCCCATTATCCCTGAAACTACAGTTGCTCCTAAAAGAACCCAAACCATAAAATCATTAAACTGAGACAAAAATATTAAAACAGGAGAAACCTTTTTCTTATGCTGAAGCTCATTAAGACCAAATTTCTTAATTCTTTTCTCTGCTTCCTTACTTGATAATCCTGGCCCTGACGACTTTTCCTGTATCACCCTTTTTCCTCCTTAAACAGAATTATATAATATATATATTTTCATAAAAAAAACTTAGAACATAATAAAAAAAACGAATCAAATATAAGATTCCTTTACTTTTTTCTTCATTAGCTTTAAAATATATTATGTTAATTTATATAATTAAAAGGAGGAGCCGTTTTGAAGAACGTAATATACGTAACTGGCCATAAGAATCCTGATTCAGATTCAATTTGTGCTGCTATTGGTTACGCTGAATTTAAAAATAAGACAAGTGAAATTCCTGTAATTCCAGTTAGACTTGGAAATGTAAACAGAGAAACTCAATACATACTAGACAGATTTAATGTTCAAGCACCAGAATATTTAGAAACAGTAAAATTAAAAGTTGGAGATTTAGATATAGATAAAATTCCAGCAATTTCTCCTGATATATCACTAAAGATGGCTTGGAATATTATGAGAGACAAAAATGTTAAGTCTCTACCTGTTGCTGATGCTAATGAGCATCTTGTAGGTATCCTTTCTATTTCAAACTTAACATCATCTTATATGGATATATGGGACAATGTTATTTTAGACAAGAGTCATACAACTATAGAAAATATAATTGATACTTTATCTGCAAAAGAATTATATGTAGACAGAAATAATCAAAGATTCCCTGGTAAAATTGCAGTTGCTGCTATGAAAACTGACAGCTTAAGAAAATTAGTTGACGCAGGTGATATTGCAATCGTTGGTAACAGACCAGAAATTCAAAAAGAATTAATTAATATCAAAGTTTCACTTATGATAGTTACAGGTTCTCATGAGGTTGATGCAGAAGTTATAGAATCAGCTAAGAAAGCTGGAGTTAACGTAATAAGTACTCCACATGATTCATTTACAGCTTCAAGATTAATAATTCAAAGTATCCCTGTAAGCTATGTAATGGCTAAAGAAAACTTAGTATCATTCTCTGAAGATGAATTAGTAGAAGATATTAAAGATACAATGATCGAAACAAGATTCAGAAGCTATCCTGTTACTGATAAGGATGGAAAGGTACTTGGAACAATTTCAAGATACCACTTAATCTCTAACTTCAAGAAGAAAGTTATCCAAGTCGATCATAACGAAAGAGGTCAATCAGTTGATGGTTTAGATCAAGCAGAAGTACTTGAAATAATCGACCACCACAGAGTAGCAGATGTTTTAACTAACAATCCAATCTACTTCAGAAACGAACCTCTTGGAAGTTCATCTACAATAGTTGCTAAGTGCTTCTTCGAAAGCGGAAGAAATCCATCAAGAGAAGCTGCTGGATTATTATGTGGAGCAATAGTATCTGATACATTATTATTCAGAAGCCCTACTTGCACAGAACAAGACGTAGAAATCTGTAAGAAGCTAGCTGAAATAGCTGGTATAGACAGCTTAGATGAATTTGCTAAAGAAATGTTCAAGGCTGGAACTTCACTTCAAGGTAAAACTGTTGATCAAATATTCAACTCAGACTTTAAACCATTCTCAATGGGTGATTTAAAAGTTGGTATTTCACAAGTTAATACAATGGACATAGAAGGATTTATGCCATTAAAAGAAGAAATGCTTGAATACATGAATAAGAAGGCTGAAGATGGTTCATTTGATACAATGTTACTACTTTTAACAGATATATTAAATGAAGGATCTCAAATATTAGCTGCTGGTAAGAATACTGAAGTTATTGAAAACACATTCAATGTTACTTTAAAAGATTCAACTACTTTCCTTCCTGGAGTACTTTCTAGAAAGAAACAAGTAGTACCACCACTAACAAATTATATAAATACACTATAAAAAAGAGTTGTATCTGAATAACTTTATACTCATTCAGATACAACTCCCTTTTTTATATACTTATCTACTTCTCATATTATTAATCATCTGCCACATTTCATCAGCAGTAGTTATTCCCTTACCTGCCATTTGATATGCTCTTTGAGCAACTATAAGTTCACTCATCTCAGTTCCCATATCAACGTTAGACATTTCTAGGTATCCTTGATACATACTTGTATTAGTTCTTGTAACTGCTGCACCTTCTGTTGGCACAAAAAGATTCTGCCCTATTGATGCAAAAGCTGAATCTCCTACTGCAGTATAAACAGGTATTTCAGCTACCTTTGTATAATTTTCACCAATCTTCATATATACATCACCAGAAGTATTAACTGAAAAATTATCAGCTTTTAAAACAACATTTGCTTCAGAAAATCCATCAGCATACTTCATTTCAAGCTTGTTTCCATTGCTATCAACTAATCTTCCTAGACTGTCTAGCTTAAAGCTTCCATCTCTAGTATAAGCAAAAGTACCATCACCTAAATCTACTCTAAAGTACCCTTGTCCATCTAAAGCCAAATCTGTAGGTAATTGAGTAATTTGTAGATTTCCCTGTTTATTATTTCTCGGAATATCTACAGCCTTTGTTCCTGTACCCATTACTGTATTTTCTGTGTTAGTCTTATATCCTTGTCTATTTAATGTTTCAGTCATTAAATCTTGAAATCCAACATCTACTTTCTTATATCCTGTAGTTGTTGAATTTGATAAGTTATTACTTATAGCATCTATCTTAGATTGGTATGCATTCATACCGCTTTTACTTGTACTTAAAATTCTATACATAATCTTCTCACCCTCTTACTATTTTATACCTTACCTATTTCATTTGCTGCTTTACCTAAACTCTCATCTATCATAGTTACAAACTTTTGATTAGTTTCAAAATTTCTCATTACACTAATCATATCAACCATTTCATTTAATATATTTACGTTTGAAGTTTCTAAGAAACCTTGTCTTACATCTGCCTGAATATAAGTTGGTTGTTCTTGAGCTTCATAATAATTGTCTCCAACTTTACCAAGCTTCGAGTAATCTGCGAAATCTGCTATTGCAAGTTTTTGAGTAACTTGTCCATTTATTACTATATTATTGTTAGCATCTAATACATAATCAGAATTTCCAACATTAATTGGTGCTAAAGCTCCGGCATTATTTATTCCTAACACTAAATCTCCAGAAGAATTTATTAAATTCCCTTGATTATTTACTGAGAATTGACCATCTCTAGTATACTTAACTCCATTTTGAGTTTGTATAGTAAAAAATCCATTTCCATTTATAGCAAAATTACTTTTAGATTCAGTTTGTTTTAAATCACCTTGTTCAAATCTTGTAACTACATCATCTATAGCTACTCCCAAACTCATCTTGCCAATTCTATGTGTAGTATAAGTTCCTTTACTAACTCTCTGTTGATTTTTAATTAAAACATCATCAAAACTTTTAGTAACTAAATTATCAGCCTTAAACCCTATAGTGTTTGCATTAGTCATATTATTAACAACTGTATTTTGTTTATTTTCTGTTGCAATCATACCTGATACTGCTGTATACAAACTTCTTATCACTTAATTCTCATCCCTTTCAAAAATAGACTTACATTCACCTTCAAAATGCATTCCCAAATCTCTAGCTCTTTCTTCAATTTGTGCATCAGTTAACGTATTAGTATATTTGTAGCTAAACATTAGTACTACACCTAAAATAAGTCCTATTCCTATACCTAATAATATTCTACTATCACTTAGAAACTCAACTATTTCTTTTACTTTTTGAATAATCCTTTTACTAATTGTACTTCCCCCTTGCCAAGTGAAAGCTTCTCACAAATCTGATCATCACTAAGTCCCATATCTAATAATCTCTTTATTTGTTGTGTCTTATTATTAAAATGTATTTCATTAATAACACTATTTTCTTGAGTTAAAAGATATTCAGTTTCATTTTTAACGCTTTTTTTAGATTTGCTATCAAAATTTTTCACATCATTAAAATTATCGACTGGTTTACTAACTTTCTTTAGTTCTAATATTTCTTGTTGCAATTCTAATAAACTTTCAGCCATATCTTTTCTTATCTGTCCAATCTTCAAGTCTATCTCTGTCAAATCTTCTTTCTTGTTACTATAAACACTTGTAAAAGAATTTTTATCCTTTCTCAGTGCCTTAAGATTAACAACTATTAATACAATTCCAATTAAAATAATTAATATAGGCATTACAACTTCCTCTTTTAAATATAATTCATAGTTTTCATTTTTTCTCTAAGCTTTCTTATAGCTCTACTATGCAGCTGACAAACTCGAGATTCTGATACATTTAATACTGTGCCTATTTCCTTCAACGTCAACCCCTCATAATAATAAAGATTTAGAACAATTCTATCTTTTTCTTTAAGACTTTCTATAGCTTCTGCCAAAATTTCAACCTCTTCTTCTTTTTCATAACATTGTTCAGGGCTTGGACTATTCTTATCCTCTATAATTCCCATTACAGTCATATCTTCTCCATCTGAGTATACAATGTCCTCTAAGGAAACCACAGAAATATAATTTATGTAATTTTCAATCTCTCCTATATCATTTATTGATAAATTCATATATGTTGCAACTTCTTCTATTGTAGGTTCTCTAAAATTTTTCTTTTGCAAGAATTCTACAGCTTCATTATATCTATTTAATTTATCCATTGCTCCTTTTGATATAGGTCTATTTTTTCTTATTTCATCAATCATTGCACCTTTTATCCTGATAGATGCATAAGATGAAAATTTCATTCCTTTAGTTTCATCATACTTAGACATTGCATCCATTAATCCTATCATTCCATAGCTTACTAAGTCTTCATACTCCATATACTTATTCTTTCCCATACTTACACGAGATGCAATATACTTTACAAGTGGTATATATTTTGCTACTATTTGTTCTTTTCCCTCTATAATATCTAAGGTGGTCATTGACTTTTCCTCCTCTACAAAATATCTATATAATTTCTCTTTGTTTTCTCATAACCAAAAATACGTCTTCTATAATATTATCACGCCTATTTTCATGTATATCTGTAAATTCTAGTCCATAAATATACTCGTTAGTATTAACCTTCTCACATCTCTTTATCTGTACTTCAGCCTCTACTACTCTGCTACTAGTTTCAATTTTCACTATTAGCTTTTCATTTAGCTTAAACTTTCTTCCTGCTTTAATCTTCATTCCCCCACCACTTGTATCTAAAGTAATTGCTTCAAACCATGACTCTTCATTTTCCAGCTTATATTTCACTGTTTTTAACACTGTAACTCTAACATAATTCCTTCTTTGAATCTTTTTAACATTCCTAGGTAAAGATAATTTATACATTGGAATATTATCATTCTTCTCTCTACCTATTATCTGAACCTCAAATTCATAATAGTGCCCTGTTTCACTGCAGTATTTCATATCTAGTTTTTCACCATTATCTAGAATTAAGAATTTACCATCATTAACTGGAATATTTATTAGTAATTCATTTTCTGTAATTCCTTGTATACTACAATTGTAAACTGTATCTTCATAATCAACCACAATTACCTCATTAATATTAAGATTAAAGTTCTTCATTAGTACCTCCTAAGAAAATAGATTAAATAACTTTTTAAATAACCCTTGAGCTCCTATCTTACTTTGCGATTCATCTCCTAAGATTCTTTCTGCAATTTTTTCTGTTGCTCTTGATGCCTCTGAATTTGGATAAGAAATTGTAAAAGGAATTTGTTTTCTTACCCCCTGAATCAACTTTCTATCATCAGGTATATTTCCTAAGTATTCAACTCTAAGGGATAAAAATTTATTTACTGCCCTCTCAAATTTATTAAATGTTTCTATTCCTTCTGATTCTGTAAAAGTTTTATTTACAACTATTTTTGCCCTATCTTTTATATCAAAATGATTAGTAGCTTTTACAAGACTATACGCATCAGTTAATGAAGTTGGTTCTGGAGTAGTTACTATTATTACTTCCTCTGAACATGCAATAAAAGCTAATACACTTCTATTTATACCAGCCCCAGTATCCATAATTATATAGTCAAATCCATTTAAACTTTCTAACTTATTTAAAAATATTTCTCTTTCATTGTCTTGCAAATCTTCTACTTGATTTAATCCAGAACCTCCTGGTAAAAGTTTTACCCCTTCTGGACCATCTACAAGTATCTCTTCAATATTTCTCCCCTTTATCAGGTCAAAAATATTATATCGAGGATATACCCCCATTAAAACATCATCATTTCCCATACCTATATCAGCATCAAATATCAAAACTTTCTTTCCTCTTCTCTGAAGGAGAATAGATAGATTTACAACAAAATTACTCTTTCCTACTCCACCTTTACCTGAAGTAACAGTAATTATCTTTGCTTTTCTATCCTGAGTCAGTTGTTCTTCACCATTAACTAACCTTCTTAATCTTTCTGCTTGATCTAGCATAATGATTCCTCCCCAAAGATGAACTTAACAATTTCGTCTTTACTTGGACTCTTTATATC
>CAKVFO010000073.1 GCA_934746785.1 uncultured Clostridium sp.
ATTAACGCCCTTTGAGGCAAGATATTCCGCGAGGTCTTTTTAGACAAAAGTGTTACAATTTTGCTTGACCACTACAACTTCTAACATTTGATTCATACTGTTCAAAAATGTTCATATTTCCCCTCCATCTCGCCAATTTTGGCTCTCCTTTTAATTCATTATTTTTGCAATTTATTCACTTTCTATTTTATATTGTAATAATACCCTTTATTGCATATTTTTTCAACTTTTTCTTTTATCTTTTCTATTTCCACCAACAAAATTACTCAAATTGAAAGAGTAATCTTAAGTTTTTATTATTTTTTAAATTGCATTATATTTTAAATAAGCTTAAAATCTAAATTGCCCTTTTATTACTTCTTCAATTTTTACCATAAAATAACATTAATAACATATTATTTCACGATCCGCACTAATCATAAATGAACTTTTCCCTTTTAAGTATCCCATAAATTGAGCTACACTGAATTTATGCGGGATATTAAAGACAACAAAAAAATGAGGGTTTATTTACCCTCATTTAGTCTAATTACCCTCATTTCTCTTTACCTTAACACTTTCATAGGAATTATGAAGACTTCCTCCATTATTTATCTGAGCTGTTATATTATTATCTACAATGTATTCATCTGTTTTATCAAGATCCCCAAACTTCAAGGTCTTTCCTGTTATTATAATTATAAACCCTTCTTTAGAAACCATCTCATTTTCTTCGGCATATGCCATAAAATCTTTTAAACAATCATCAAGATCCCTATCTAAAGGTTGTACCTCATCTATCATTTTATTTCCTTTATCTGATGAAGAATGAGTATAAATAACTTTATTTCTTCTATTTACCTCCATTTTAACTTGAGAAGTACAATTAAAAACTATAGTACTACTTACTTTCGTATAACTCTTATAAGCTGCCCCACACAATAATATTATAAATAAAATTCCTATAAGTATTTGAAACCTGTAATGAAAAATACTCTTCTTTTCAAATCCATGCGTTTCATAACCCAATTCTACAGTTTCATTTTTTCTTATTTTAATAAACTGTCCATAACTAGTTAATATTATGCTAGATTTTTTACTTTTTCCAACAACAATACCTCTATAAGACATATCACTTTTGTTATTTATTGGTATAATATTAGATTCCACATTTTCATTAAGTTCAACCTTAATATAATTCTGCATATATGTAAAGTTAGGGTTAGAAATTATAAGTACATAAGCTATAATGTAGTCCTGCCATACTTCTAAAAAACTTCTAGATATCTTCGTAGCTTTAGATAGTTTTTCTAATGGCAATTCTCTTCTTTCTTCAAGCTTATTAAATATTTCACTTTCTTCTACAATATAATAAGCTATATTTAAAATTAAATTCCTATCTTTTTCAGTTGGAAAATGACTAACTAAATCCCTCAATAAAACCTTATATAAGAATAATTCTTTAATGAATAACGATACTTCTTTACCTCTTATCTCCTGAATTTCTTTACCCTTTTCAGCTAATACAGATATATTTGCAAACCTATATTTATTTCTCTTAAATTCCCCCACCTCTAACATCCTTTCTTTACTATTACAATTCAAACTACATTTATTATTTTATACATTGTATTATATCATAGAAAAACGTTGCTGTTTCTGTATACCTTCAACAAAAAAAATATATATTATAATATATACGTTTTTTTTGAGAGGAGTCTATTATGAAAAAGAAAATTATATATGTAGACTTTATTTTTTATCATAAAAGAGTTAGTTATTTCAAATATAGTATACTAAATGTATTTTCTTATATACTAAAAAAACTTACACCAATTACATCCAGTAAAGATTCTATATCTTACTATAGTAAAAAACGAAAAGATGTTTAAAGAAGTATCTATCACAACCTTTTTATGATAGAATATTAAAAAAGTAAGAGGTGATGATATGAGAATAGGTATGGGATATGACGTACATCGTCTAGTTCCTGATAGAAAGTTAATCATTGGAGGTGTATTAATTCCTCATGAACTTGGTCTTCTTGGTCATTCTGATGCAGATGTATTATTGCATGCAATAATGGATTCTTTATTAGGCGCTGCTGCTCTTGGAGATATAGGTAAACATTTTCCTGATACTGATGAAAGATATAAAGGTATATCAAGCTTAAAACTTCTGGAATATGTCGGAAAACTTATTAATGAAACTGACTATAAAATATGCAATATTGATGCCACAATAATAGCTGAGAGGCCTAAAATGGCACCATATATTACTCAGATGAGAGAAAATATAGCTTCTGCACTTAACATTTCAATTTCTGATATTAACGTTAAAGCTACAACTGAAGAAGGGCTTGGATTTACTGGTGAAAAAAAAGGTATATCCGCTCAGAGTATTTGTCTATTAAATTAATTATTATCAAAATAATTTCCTATACGTCAAAAAAGAGAAGATGTAAAGCTTAATTATGCTCTACAATCTTCTCTTTTATTTATAAATATAGAAACCTTACATTAAATTACTTCTGACAAATTTTTTTGAAGTATATTTCTAAATTCTTTACCTATTTCATTATCTTTATTAACATTTTTACATATATAACTCCAACGCTCAATGCTTACTCCAACCTTTTCTTCGAATTCCTTCTCGCTGTTTGTTAACATTGTTGATTCAACAACAAAATCTCCCAATTCAACTGGAGTTTTAAATATTTTCATATATAAAAATTCAGAATTATCACCAAACCAAGTCTTGTTAAATTCTCTAGTAAACTTAATTAGATCAATCAAAACTCTATCCTTAGATAAATTCCACATTTTCTTTATCTTATTGTAACTATCCATCATAACTTTATATGTTTCTTTAGTTATTAATCCTTTATCATATCCATCTTTAATGATTTTATCTGCTGGTTTTGATGGCACATCAACTATTCTATTGTCTTTGCAATATATCCATTTATAAAATGCTTCTTGTAAAAAGGAATATTGAATGTAACCTAACAAAGACTTTACATCTGGAAAGTAAGCATACATGTTATCAATTCCATTATTTTTACTAAATATAAGTGTATGAATATATAAAGTTTTTTTAGTTGGTAGTTCATGCATAAACATATGTCCTCTTAAAGTTTTATGTTCACTTATAATGTTTTCCCAATATTTGAATGAATCGTACTGCTGCCTCACTTATAATCCCTTCCTTCATATGTAATATATTATACTATATAAGATACTATGTCCTAACAGATTCTATACCAATATTATACTTCTTATGTTAAACCTTTTCAATTGCATTTAGGAAATTTTTTTAACTTTCTGTAAATTTTTTTTAACTTTCTGTAAATCCGTATTCCTTTAACTGCTTACATATCAGAAAGTCCGTAATAATCATTACTCGCTCTGAAGTAAAGTTTTAAATTTCCAATACGTTAAAAAAATTGAATGATTTTATATGTTTTTGTATAATATATAATATAGGAATAAAGGGGGTTTATTATTGTATTTCTGTGAGATTTGTAATGAAAAAGCTGATGTTCATCATATCATTCATAGAAGTGAAGGTGGATTTGATATAGAAATAAATTATAAGTATCTATGTCCTAAACATCATAGGGGGAAAGCTGGACCACATAGATGCTTAGAAACTGATATTAAATATAAAATAGAACTACAAGATAAACTATATAATATTCTAGAAAAAGAATATTATACTGCAAGAGAACTAGGATCAATTTTAAATATACCTTCTAATACTTTAAAGAGAATTACTAAAAACATTAAGCTTTATAAAGAAGGCTATAAAAAGGATGATATTATCTTTACTCTGATGGGTAATAAATTATATTCAGAAGAGACTCTTGAAGATTTAGAAATACAACATTTACTAGATAATATATTCTAATAAATTTACCATTGTGATATTTAAGTCCAAAATAATTTGTTAATTATTTTGGGCTTTTTTAACGTATAGGAAATTCAAAACTTTTTTTGAAAGGGAATGCTGATTATTACTGGCCTTCTGATATGCAAGCTTTCTTATACAAAAAAAAGATACTTAAATAAGTATCTCTAAAATGGAGCGGGTAGTGGGAATCGAACCCACCTTTCCAGCTTGGAAGGCTGGAGTATTACCGATATACGATACCCGCATACATGGTGCAGATGAAGGGAGTCGAACCCCCACGCCTAAGGCGCTAGATCCTAAGTCTAGTGCGTCTGCCAATTCCGCCACATCTGCATCTCTGTTAATTATTATATATTACTCTTTTATAAAAATCAAGTATTTTTAGTATATTTTGATTCAATTAATAGTTATTAACGTTTTATAAATATGTTAATAAATAATTCGTTTTATTTATTGACATATTTATACTAGATAATTATAATTAAGATTAATCGAAAAGTAAAACGATGAAGAGAAGAGTAAGTTAAACCTTCATTTTCAGAGAGAAAATACATTAGCTGAAAGTATTTTTAAATGAAATTAACTGAAGACCACCTCTGAGTGACTTTAATAAAGTACGTCATTATCACGTTACGATAAGAATAAGTGACCTAAAATTTCAATATACTTTTAGGTAATTTAGAGTGGAACCACGGATATTACTTCGTCTCTATATTTTTGTAGAGTCGAAGTTTTTTATTTTGTAAAAAGCATAAATACGAAAGGGGTAATAAACATGATAAAAGTAACTTTAAAAGACGGTTCTGTAAAAGAATTTGAATCTGGCGTTTCTGTTTTAGATGTTGCTAAAGGAATTAGCGAAGGTTTAGCAAGAAATGCATGTTGTGGTATTGTTGATGGAAAGGTAGTAGATTTACGTCATACAATCGATACTGATGTTGAACTTAGCATTTGTACATTTGATTCTCAAGAAGGAAAAGACACTGTAAGACATAGTGTTTCTCATATATTAGCTTATGCAGTTAAAAGATTATTCCCAGAAGCAAAATTAGCTATTGGACCTTCAATAGAGAATGGTTTCTACTATGATTTTGATGTAGATGTTCACTTCTCCTCTGAAGATTTAGCTCATATAGAAGATGAAATGAGAAAGATAATAAAGGAAAATCCTGAAATAACAAGATTTGAACTTCCAAGAAATGAAGCTCTTGAACTTATGAAGGATGAACCATACAAAGTAGAACTTATTAACGATCTTCCAGAAGATGAAATAATATCATTCTACAAGATAGGTGACTTTACAGATCTTTGCGCAGGTCCTCACGTAATGTCAGTTAAAAACATTAAGGCTATCAAACTTCTTAAGAGTACTGGTGCTTACTGGAAAGGTAATGAAAAGAATAAAATGCTTTCAAGAATCTATGGTACTGCTTTCTTAAAGAAAGCTGACTTAGAAGCTCATTTAGAAGCTTTAGAAGAAGCTAAAAAGAGAGATCACAACAAATTAGGAAGAGAACTTAAATTATTCACAACTGATGAAAAAATCGGTCAAGGTCTTCCACTATTAATGCCTAAGGGTGCAAAAATAGTTCAACTTCTTCAAAGATGGGTTGAAGACGAAGAAGAAAAGAGAGGATACCTTTTAACTAAGACTCCTTTCATGGCTAAGAACGATCTTTACAAAGTTTCAGGACACTGGGATCATTACAAAGACGGTATGTTTGTGCTTGGAGATGAAGAAAAGGACGATGAAGTTTTAGCTTTAAGACCTATGACTTGTCCATTCCAATACACAATATACAATTCTGAACAACATAGTTATAGAGATTTACCAATCAGATATGGTGAAACTTCTACTCTATTCAGAAATGAAAACTCAGGAGAAATGCATGGTCTTATAAGAGTTAGACAATTTACTCTAGCTGACGGACATTTAATAGTTACTCCTGAACAATTAGAAGATGAATTCAAAGGAGTTCTTGAATTAATTAAATACATTATGGAAACTCTAGGAATTGCAGAAGACATAACTTATAGATTCTCTAAATGGGATCCAAATAATACTGAAAAGTATATTAATGATCCAGATGCATGGAATCATACTCAAAATGTTATGAAAACAATCTTAGATCACTTAAAAATTGACTATGTTGAAGCTGATGATGAAGCTGCATTCTATGGTCCAAAACTTGACTTACAATGTAAGAATGTTTTTGGAAAAGAAGATACTCTATTCACAATTCAAATAGACTTTGCTCTTGCTGAAAGATTTGATATGACTTATGTTGATAAAGATGGAGAAAAGAAACGTCCATACATTATCCACAGATCATCTATCGGATGCTACGAAAGAACATTAGCAATGCTTATTGAAAAATATGCTGGTGCATTCCCAACTTGGTTAGCTCCAGTACAAGTTAAGGTTCTTCCAATCTCTGATAAATATGCTGATTATGCAGAAGAAGTTGTTAAAAGATTCAAGAACCAAGGTGTTAGAATTGAAGCTGACTACAGAACTGAAAAAATCGGTTATAAGATAAGAGAAGCTAGATTAGAAAGAGTTCCTTATATCTGCGTTGTAGGTGAAAAGGAAGCAGAAAGCAATACTCTATCTGTTAGAAGCAGAAAGAACGGTGAAGAAGGAAGCATCGATTTAGTAGAATTCGAAGCTAGACTATTAACTGAAATTGCTAACAAGGAAAGATAATTTATCCACAAAAAAACACTGAGATGTGAATATCTCAGTGTTTTTTCACTTTTACTGTGAATATATTTTTAATCTATTTATATTCTTCTTTTAACATTGAATAACAGACTAAATCAACTACTTTTCCATTAAATAATTTACGCCCTTTTCTTAAAGTTCCTTCATACTTAAAGCCACATTTCTCAATTACTCTTTTAGACTTAGAATTAAATCTAAAGTGTTGAACTGAAATTAGTTCTAACCCTTCTTCCTCAAAAGCATATTTTATAACTGCCTTAACAGCTTCAGGCATAATCCCCTGCCCCCAATAAACTTTACTTAGAACATAACCTAACATTTTAGAATTAATCCCACTTCTATTTGTATCTTTATGCAGCCCAACTGAACCTATTACTTTACTATTTTCCTTTAATTCTATTGCCCATATATCATCATTTTCTATAAATGATCTTAATATTTTCTCAGACTCCTCTTTACATGCATGAGGTTTCCATCCTGCATCAGGACCTACATCTAAGCTTTTTGCATATTCATAAAAGTCATCCAAATCCCCTAAAGTCCAACTTCTAAGCCTTAATCTCTCCGTCTCTAATACCCTCATTTTTACCTCATTAAATATTCTCCATAGCTTGTTTAATATCTTCTATTATATCATCAATATTTTCAAGTCCAACAGATAATCTTATAAGACCTGGAGTAATTCCAGCTGCAACAAGCTGTTCATCTGTTAATTGTCTATGAGTTGAGCTTGCTGGATGAAGTACACAAGTACGAATATCAGCAACATGAACAACATTTGAAGCAAGTTTTAAACTATCCATAAATTTAATTGCCTTATCTCTGCTTCCCTTAATAGAGAATGACATAACTCCACTGCATCCCATAGGTAAATATTTTTTAGCTAAATCATGATATTTATTATTTTCAAGTGTTGGATAGTTTACAAATTCAACTTCTTCTAAACTATTTAAGAATTCTGCTACCTTCTTTGCATTTTCACAATGTTTTTCGATTCTAACTGGCAAAGTTTCTAAACCTAAATTTAATAAGAAAGCATCTTGTGCTGTTGGATAAGCTCCGATATCTCTAATCATTTGAACTCTAGCCTTTGTTATATATGCCTTATTCCCAAATTCCTTTGTATATACTATTCCATGATAAGATTCATCTGGTTCTGTATATTCTGGGAACTTACCATTAGTCCAGTCAAAGTTACCGCTATCAACAATAACCCCTCCTAATTGAACTGCATGACCATCCATGTATTTAGTAGTTGAATGTACAACTATATCTGCTCCATATTCAAAAGGTCTGCAAAGAATTGGTGTAGCAAAGGTATTATCAACTATTAAAGGTACTCCATTCTTATGTGCTATCTTTGCAAACTTTTCAATATCAAATACTTCGATTGATGGATTTGCAATAGTCTCACCAAATACTGCCTTAGTATTTTCTTTAAATGCTTTTTGAATTTCTTCTTCTGGTGCATCTGGATCAATGAATGTACATTCTATTCCCATCTTCTTTATAGTAACAGCAAAAAGATTAATAGTTCCCCCATATATCTTTGCAGAACATACCAAGTGATCCCCTGCATGAAGAATGTTTAATATAGAAATCAAACTTGCTGCCTGACCTGAAGTTGTACATAGCGCTCCAACTCCACCTTCAAGTGCTGCAATCTTTTCTTCTACTGCTGCAACAGTTGGATTTGATATACGTGAATACATATGTCCTTCTACTGATAAATCAAATAGTTTTCCAATATGTTCTGTAGAATCATATCTATATGTAGTACTTTGATATATTGGTAATGCATTAGGTTCTCCATTCTTTGGTTTATACCCTGCATGCAAACATTTAGTTTCTATCTTCATAATTTAATGCCCCCTAGAGTGTAATAACAAAACCTCGCATAAAACGAGGTTTTAATATAATTTAATTATAGTATAAATATACAAACTAATCCATATTATGTTGTAAAATTATTACTCTTTCTTCAGTAATAATACAATCTGCTTTTATATCATGTTCTTCTGTTGGAACTTTATCTATAATCTGAAATTCATAGCAAAGAGCAGCTTTAGGTATACTCTTATCTAGATTACTAAGATACTTATCATAATATCCTCCACCATAACCTATTCTGCCTCCTAATTCATCAAACACAACACCAGGAAGTATTATTAAATCTAAATCAACCTTATCTACAGCTTCTATATCTCTAGCTGGCTCTAATATTCCATACTTGTCCTTAGTAAGATTATCTAGTGACTTTATCTCAACTGCTTCCATTGTTTTTTCTTCTATATTTGTCCTTGGAATAAATATTCTCTTTCCTTCTTCAAGAAAATCTTTTATGTAATTCACAGTGTTAATCTCACTTCCAAAGCTCACATAAATAAATATTTTTTCAGCTTCTTTAAAGAACTTCATTTCTTCAAGTCTTTCTTTTATTCTGTTATCAAAAAATAATTTTTTGTCTTTATCAAGATTATCCCTTTTTATCAACATTTCTTTTCTTAAAACTTTTTTATCCACAACTCCATCCCCAATCTTCATGAACATATGCAATATTAAGTTATAATCAGCTTTCACTATTTATATATAAATCATAATATATCTTTAAGCAAAAAAACAACCATGCCAGTTATTTTACTGATATGGCTGCTTGATTTCGAGGGCTTTTTTACAGCTCCCATACTTTGATTAACATTTAAAGTCATTAACATCATTTCCTTATTAACATAATACTTATTGAAGGTATCTTCTGACATATAAAAACTTAAATTCATATTATCAAAATTTTATATTCTATTTAACTTACCAATATTTATCTTAAAAAAATAATTAGATTTATATAAAGCAAAATTTATTAAAAGTAATATAATTCCTAGTATCATTAAAAATAACTTATTATTAGGAATGTTATATATTAATCCAAATAAGTATAAATATTTAGTTATCTTTCCTTCTGTAAGTATCTCGCAATAATAATAAAATAAACCCAGCATATATCCTATAATAGTTTGACTTACTAATTGAGAAAATAATAATCCAACCATTCCCAAAACAAAGGAATTAACAATGCTGCTATAAAGAATTTTAATAAAACAGAACTCTGCATTCTGCATTTTTGCAAATAACAATAAAAATGTAATTCCTACAAATATACTTAATAATATAAATGTAATTCTTACTATAAAAATTATTGTTCTATAATTAGGCACTTGTTTCATTATATCGCTTACATTATATTTCTTCTCATAACTAAATAATCCCGTAAACCATATCAAACCTATAATAGTAAATACATATTCTGATATCTTTATGAATTCAGCTTCATTTAATAAATTAAAATCCACAAAAACAGGTATTGTTAACAAAAATATCCACCCAGCTATATAATTAATGTTTCCCACAATCTTTAAATTATATTTTATTAAATTTATCATATTTTTTTCCTCAAACTAATTTTTCTATACTTCTTTAGATTTTATCTCTACCAAATATGAATCTTCTAACGTTGGGTCAACACTTTTTCCTATGTCTTCATCTGAAATAATCTTTAATATATACCCATCATCGTTTTCTTTAATTGTAATAACATTATATTTTAGCTTAGCTTCTAACAATTTTTCTGCTTTAACGTCTAGTAATCTAACTTTGCCCATAGCTTTATTTATAAACTCAGTCTTTTTACCCGAAAAAACAATATTCCCATCAACAATTACTGCTATATTCTTGCATGTCTCATCTATATCTTCAACTATATGAGTTGATAAAATAACAGTTCTATCAATAGCATATTCCATAAGTAAATTCCTAAAATTAACTCTTTCTTCTGGATCCAATCCTACTGTAGGTTCATCAACAATTAGAACTTTTGGATTTTTTAATAAAGATATAGCTATACCAAGTCTTCTCTTTGTTCCTCCAGAAAGTTCTTTAAACATTTTTTTAGAGTATCTTTTTAAATTTAACTTACTCATTAGATCATTGATTACATCTTTTCTAACTTTTTTTGATTTATGTCCTGACAGTAAAGCCATATAATCCATAGCTTCATATACAGTCATTTTAGGATAAAAGGAAAATTCTTGTGGCAAATAGCTTACTATTTTTCTAATTTCTTTATGATCTTCTATATCGACTCCATCAATAGTAATACTTCCGCTATCACATCTTAATAAACATGTAAGTATCTTCATCAACGTAGTTTTTCCAGCACCATTAGGTCCTAATATTCCAAAAACCCCTTTAGATATTTCTAAAGTCACATTATTTAATGCTGTAGTATCTTTATAACTCTTACTAACTCCCTCTAATATTACTGACATTTATTTATGCCTCCCTAAAACTTTATCTCTTCTTATATTCCAAATAACAGCAGACAATGCAATTATAATTAATGATATACAAAAATAAAATGCACGATTATACATTATATACTTATAACAAGAGTTATAAATATCTATGTCGCCTATACTATTAAACCTTATAATAAACTTACTTAAACCGTAATCACCAATCAATTGTGTACTATTCTCACACCAAAACGCCATTCCTACCTGTATTATTATTGAGATTATTGAATTTTGAATCAACATCATAATAAGCATACATAAACTTACTACAAACATTACTGTTGGTCCAACCCATATTATTAAATATTTAAGTAAAGGTAATATATTTACAGGTATATTGTATTTAATTGATTCGTTTAAAAATACAATGCATTCAGCTAATCCTATAAATAAAATTACAGACATAATACTTATAATTATACCTATAGCCTTAGCTAACACATAAGCTACAGAATTAACATTGGAACTGTATACTAAATCTTCTACACCATCCCGCTTATCTCTATCTGCAGAACTCACACATACAAATACTGAAAACATAGCTGCTACTATTCCTAGATAGTCTGCTAAAAGCCTACCATACCCATCAGTTATATCACTTCTATTAGAAAGTTTCTCATACTCCTCACAGGCTTCCTCATAAGTCATCTCTCGAAAAAAACTTCTATATTTTTCTCCTAATGTTGTATTTCCACCTAACTCTTCATCTAATGAATCCATAAAATTTATCATAGTATCATAATCAATATTGATATCACTTCTCTTTATACTTAAAACATCCTTATTAGATGAAATTTCATCAAGAAACGTTTTAACTTCATTTAGAGTCTCATCATTTAGTTTAACTTTCTTTGATATAGGTATATATCTATATGTATATTCATCTAACAAAAGTGCATTTAATGTTTTATAACCTATTACTATTTTTTCATCTTCTGTCTTTGCTTTTGTCACTGAGTAAACTGAATTCTGCTTAGGTGGAACCAATCTGTTTACTGAACCATTGTACTGGCTAAAATAAAATACAAGAGCTATAGCAATAAATATATAAAATGCTATACTTTTTAATTGTTGCTTAAATTCTTTTAGTATTAAGTTTAAAAAAAACATTTTTACATATCATCTCCCCCTAAAAT
The DNA here is from genome assembly GCA_934746785.1 of uncultured Clostridium sp. Taxonomy (GTDB): domain Bacteria; phylum Bacillota; class Clostridia; order Clostridiales; family Clostridiaceae; genus Clostridium. Next base: position 12,102 of record CAKVFO010000073.1, read on the forward strand.
AAACTATTCTTTAATATATATTTTCCTTATTATACCACATTTATCATTTTTAGTCTTTTTCTTTAATAACTCCATCTTAATATTCATCATATTGCATTCAACTAAATCTGGCTAATTAAAATGGGTATAAGAGGAAGTGTCAAATTAAATATGCCACTTCTCTTAAATTATCGGCATTTAAACAAGATTTAGAATCCATTATAAATGAAGCCAATACTACTGATTTGAGTTATGAAGAAACTATTTATACATTGTTACAAAAGGAATATGATTATAGGCAATAACAAAATATAATCTTCTCAGGAAATTCAGGAACAGGCAAAACTCATATTCTCATCTATAAGGTCGCTAAAACTCAAATTATCTATCCAGCAAGAATCCTCAATGACTCTAAGACTCTAAAACTCTAAGACTCTAAAACTCTGAAACTCTATAGAATTTTAAATATAAAAAGAGTAAGAGAGTAAATACTCTTTTACTCTCCTACTCTTTTACTCCCAAGAATAAATATTCTTCTACTCTTAGTCTAATTCTTTTTTACCTGTATAAAGTTGATAGTATCTTCCCTTTTCTTCAAGTAGAGCATCATGATCTCCTCTTTCAATTATTTCACCCTGCTCTAAAACCATAATAGCGTCAGAGTTCTTAATAGTTGAAAGTCTATGAGCAATAACGAATACTGTTCTGCCTTCCATAAGTTTGTCCATTCCTTCTTGAATTAACTTTTCAGTTCTCGTATCAATTGAACTTGTAGCTTCATCAAGTATAAGAACTGGTGGATTAGCAACTGCTGCTCTAGCTATAGCAAGAAGTTGTCTTTGACCTTGAGAAAGACCTTCTCCATCTCCAGTAATTACAGTGTCATATCCATGTGGAAGATGTTTTATAAATCCATCAGCATTAGCAAGTCTTGCTGCAGCCTTAACTTCTTCATCTGTAGCATTAAGGTTACCATATCTTATATTATCTGTAATAGTTCCAGTGAAAAGATGAGTATCTTGAAGAACTATTCCAAGAGACTTTCTTAAGGAATCCTTCTTAATATCATGAATATCAATACCATCGTAAGTTATTGTACCTGATTGTATTTCATAAAATCTATTAATAAGATTTGTTATTGTAGTTTTACCTGCACCAGTTGATCCAACAAAGGCAATCTTTTGTCCTGGCTTTGCAAATAGAGAAATATTCTTTAATATTGTCTTGTCTTCATAGTATCCAAATACAACATCTTTAAACTTAACATCTCCACGAAGCTCAATTAAAGTACCCTCTGTCTTCTTCCAAGCCCAGTGATTAGTTACCTTATCTGTTTCTTCTAAGATGCCATCATCATTTTTATTGACATTTACAAGAGTTACTGTTCCCTTATCTAATTCAGGCTCTTTATCTAAAACTTCAAATATTCTCTCAGCACCAGCAAGAGCTGCTAAAATAACATTCATTTGTTGAGATACTTGAGCTATTGGGTTTGTTACCTGTTTAGAATATTGAAGGTAAGATACTAATGTTCCTAAATCTAATATACCTGTTATAGTCAATATTCCTCCAACACAACAGCTTATAGCATAATTAATATGTGAAAGATTTCCGAAAGCAGGCATTATCATACCAGCAAAAGTTTGTGCTCCTGTTGAAGCTAATCTTAATTCTTCATTATGCTTTTTAAAATCTTCAATAGCTTTATCTTCATGACAGAATACTTTAATAACCTTTTGTCCTTCTATCATTTCTTCAACATATCCATTTAACTTACCTATATTCTTTTGTTGAAGTCCGAAGTAATATTTACTCTTTTCACCAAGCTTTTTAGTTAAAAAGACCATTGCTGCTAATCCTAAAATCGTTAAAATCCCAAGGATAGGACTTAAAACAAACATCATAATAAGAGTAGCTACAAATGTTAATAAAGAAGCTATCATATTAGTAATACTATTATTAAGTGCTTCATTGATATTATCTATATCATTTGTATAAAGACTCATTAAATCCCCATGGTTATTCCAATCAAAATAACTTACAGGAAGAGTCTGCATTTTATCAAATAATTCTTTTCTTATATCCCTAATTGACTCTTGAGCTATATGTACCATAATTCTAGCATATCCATAAGAAGCTAATGCACCAAGTGCAAATATAACTCCTAATAATGTTAGCATCTTAGCTACACCTACGAAGTCTCCAGGTAATATGTAATTATTTATTAAAGGCTTTAATAAATATGAGCCTGATACCATTGCTACTGAGTTAATTAATATAAATATAATTACTAGAGCAAGTAATAATTTATACCTTGTTGTGTAGCCTATTAATCTTTTTAAAGTTTTACCAAGATTCTTAGGTCCCTTTTTCTTTTGCTTACTCATCAAAACCAGCTCCCTTCTGTTGAGAATTATAAACATCTTTATAGATGTCACTAGTTTTCATTAATTCTTCATGTGTTCCCATGGCTGATACTTTTCCATCATCCATTACTATGATTAAATCTGCATCACATACAGAAACTACTCTTTGAGCAATAATTATCTTAGTTGTATCTCCTAAATCTTCAGCAAATGCCTTTCTTATTTTAGCATCTGTAGCTGTATCTACCGCACTTGTACTGTCATCTAGGATTAATACCTTTGGTTGTTTTAATATAGCTCTTGCTATACATAATCTTTGCTTTTGACCACCTGATACATTAACACCGCCTTGATCAAGAACCATGTCATATTTCCCAGGTAATCTGTCGATAAACTCATCTACACAAGCTGCTTTACATGCTGCTTCAATTTGTTCATCTGTTGCATTTTCATTACCCCACTTAAGGTTTTCCTTAATAGTTCCAGAGAATAAAGTATTCTTTTGAAGAACCATTGCAACTTCATTACGTAAAGTTTCAATATGATAGTCTTTAACATTAACTCCACCAACTAAAACTTCACCGTTACATACATCATATAATCTTGGTATAAGCTGAACTAAACTTGTTTTTGCAGAACCTGTTCCACCAATAATACCAACAGTTTGTCCAGATTTTATTTTTAAGTTAATATTTGAAAGGTTTAGTTCATCACTATCCTCTTCATATTTAAAATCTACATTCTTAAATTCTATATCACCATTATTAACCTTCATAACTGGATTAGCTGGATCAATTATATCAGGTTCTTCTTCTAAAACTTCTATAATACGTTCAGCTGAAGCAACTGATCTTGAAACCATCATTAAAACCATAGAAATCATCATTAGTGACATTAAGATTTGGAACGAATATGTAAAGAAACTTGTAAGCTCCCCTACAGTTAAAGTTCCTGCATTAACCATATTCCCACCAAACCAAAGGATAGCTATAATACTAGCAAATACTACACCTTGCATAATTGGTAAGTTTAATACTATTAACCCAAAAGCTCTTTCTGATATATTGAATAAATCATTATTACTATTACTAAACTTCTCTTTTTCCTTCTTAGCTCTTACAAAAGATTTAACAACACGTACACCAATTAAGTTTTCTTGAACAACAGTATTTATGTTATCAATCTTCTTCTGCATAGATTCAAATTTAGGCTTTGCATTTTTTATAATTAAAGAAATTGCAATTACTAATATAGGCATTGAAACTAAGAAAATAAGAGATAATTTTGGACTTATAAGCACTGATAAAACATAAGCACAAATAAGCATCATAGGTGCTCTTACTAATAACTTAATTGCTATAGTCACTGTATTTTGTATTGCTGTTATATCTGTAGTTAAACGTGTTATTAAAGAAGCTGTACTAAACTTTTCTATATTTTTAAATGAATATGTTTGAATTTTCTTATACTCAGCTTCTCTGATTTCTGCACCTAGTCCTTGTCCTGCAACTGCTGCAAATCTTGCTGCTCCAAGACCTAATGATAAAGATATTAATGCAAAACATACCATAAGTGCACCTAATTTGATAGTGTATGATATGTCACCATTGCTAATTCCAACATCAACAATCTTAGCCATTATAAGTGGTATTAATAATTCAAATACTGCTTCAAATGCACAACACGTAATAGCTAATATTAATTCCTTATTATATTTTTTAATATAAGGATATAATTTTTTTATCATCTGTTTCACCTCTCTATTTATTTTTCTTCTACGTTTTTTAGTACCTTTTTTAACAAATAATTTAGGTTACTTTTTTCTTCTTCTGTCAGTCCACTTACTAGTTTTTTTTCCATATTAACAATTCCAAAATTAAAAGCATGCTCAACTACATCACTGCCCTTTTGGGTAAGCTTATGACATGTACGTCTAGCATCTTTTTTATCTTGATATCTTATAATCATTTCTTTCTCCTCAAGTCTCTTAAGTATTCCCGTAACTGTTGGAGTTTTTAACTTTAAATGCCCTTCAATATCCCTTTGATAGACACTATCTTTATCTTTGTTTAACCACAAAAAAATCAATACATCTTCCTGTACTGATGTAATATCAAATTGCATTAAACTTCTATTTCTTTCGTTAGTAAGCGCATGACTAATATGATTTATTATTACTCCATTACTGTCTATTGGAAACTTCAAAAAATAACCTCCCTAATAAAAAGATAGCA
>CAKVFO010000074.1 GCA_934746785.1 uncultured Clostridium sp.
GTCATAAATTAATTATACCAAAAATCGCTGTAAGCTTAATGCCTACAGCGATTTTTAGTTCGGGGGAGTTTTTTTACCCCCCCATTTTTATATGTGCTTATACATTTTTATATAGAAAACTGTCTTTTCTTCTCCTCGACCTTTAAATACTTCTATAGTTCCACCATGATTATCTATTACTTTGCTTGCTATTGCAAGACCTAAACCTGACCCTCCATCACTGCTTCTACTTTTATCTCCTCTTACAAAAGCATCAAAAAGGTTATGTCTAATACTTTCTGGAATACCTACTCCCGTATCTGCCACTTCTATAATTACATAACTTTTAAATTCCCTTATTTCTACTCTTATTTTTGTTCCTTCAGGGTTATATTTAATAGCATTTTGTATTAAATTACTTATAGCTCTCTTAAATAATCTACAATCAACTTTTAATTTAACTACTTCCCCTGGTATATTAATTTCAAGTTCAAAATTTTTCTCTTCTATTTCATCAACATAATTAACTATGATTTGTCTTATAAATTCACATATATCAACTTCTTCAATTTGTAATATATTTTGAGTATTCTGTAACTTAACAAATTCAAAAAGATCATCTACCAATTCTCCAACATGTTCTGACTTATTATATATAGTCTTATAATATCTTTGTTTCTTATCTTCACCTTCAATAAGTCCTTGGGATAGCGCAGCAGAAAATCCTCTAATTGTTGTTATAGGAGTCTTTATATCATGAGATAAGTCCATTAACATCTTTGTTTTACTTTCTTCAAGCTTAGCATTTTCTTCTCTGCTTCTCTTAAGTTTCTCTATTAAAAAGTTTATTGTGTCACTTATGACTACAAACTCTTTTTGTCCTGTTAATGTAAGCTTTTTATCATAATCTCCATCGATTACTTTTCCTAAGGCATGATCTATTTCAGCAAGAGGTTTTTTTATTCTTTTGCTTGTCCATATACTATATAAAATTATGCTTATTATGGATAAAATTATTCCCATTACAATTACAACAACATATAGCTTGTACAACGGTTTTCCTACTTTATAAGGAACCCCTGCAAGCTTAAATGTTAAAAATAATCTATCCTTTGGAATCATTATTAGTACTAAGCTTCTATCACCATTTACTTCTTCAATACTTTTACAAATAACATTAAAGTTGTACTTCTTATCAATAGTTCCACTAATTAAATCTTGAAATTCTTCTTCACTATATCTATCAGCTAAATCCTTAGGCACTTCACCATCTCTATATATTACTTCTTTATTCTTATTTAGGACCTCAATATAAGCTCCTATACTCTTTAAATCCCTGCCATCTACATCCCTATAATCACTAAATTCTCCATTAATTATATTTATAATAGGCATGCTATCTGTTTTTTCAAGATACTTTGATATCTTAATACCTAGATATAAATAACTACCGACAAATATTCCAGTTAAAACCAAAACAAAAGTTATATAATATTTAAATAATGATACTAATAGTTTAGGATTCTTTTTTTTATGCCTCACTAGTATCAACCTTCTTCTCAAATCTATATCCTAACCCTCTTATAGTTTTTAAATATCTTGGATTTCTAGAGTCTACTTCTATCTTATCTCTTAACCTGCTTATATGAACCATAATAGTATTATCGCCGCTAAGAAACTCTTCATTCCATACTGCTTCAAATATTTGATTTTTTGTTAATATTCTACCAGCATTATCCATTAAGAACTTTAATATTCCATACTCTATTGATGTTAATTCTATTTCTTTATTTCTTACTAGCACTTTTACATTATAGCTATCTAATACTATGTCACCTATCTGTAATACGTTTTTCTTTTCTTCTGGAGCGCTTAAATTATTTTTCCTTCTTATTTGAGCATTAACTCTAGCTACAACTTCTAATGGATTAAATGGTTTTGTGATATAATCATCAGCACCTAAGTCAAGTCCTAATATCTTATCTGAATCTTGATTTTTGGCTGATACTAATATTACTGGCATATTTGAAATTTTTCTTAAATGTTTTACAACCTTATATCCATCTACTTTAGGCATCATTATATCTAATATAGACAAATCTATATTTTTTTTATTATTAAGTATATTTATAGCTTCTTCTCCATCACTTGCCTTTATTATTTCATACCCTTCTTTTTCTAAATATAATTCTAATATCTCAAGTATTTCTTTTTCATCATCACAAACTAAAATTTTGCCCTTCAATTCTTTCACTTCCCAAATTACATAAAATAAGAAAGTCCAGTTATGGACTTTCTTATTTTATTATATATTATCTACCATAATTATCAAATAAAACTTTTACAAAGCCTACTATTTTTAACTAATATAAAAATCTATTTTTTAATTCTTTTCTCTTTTTCTTAGTAAGACCAAATTCCTTTTCAAGATAATTATCCATATCTCCATACTTTGTACAAATTTCATCAAAAACAGCATCTATAAGTTCTTCTTTCACTTCAAGAACATAACTTAAGAAATTTAACTTTTCACTGCTTTTTATCTTTTCCTTAAACTTCTTTGTTATTATCTCATTTATATTTAATCTATATATATTAGATGCCATATAATCTTCTTTAACAACCTTTTTAGGAACTCCCAAAAGAGATAAAATTATAACAGAAGCTAGTCCTGTCCTATCTTTCCCTGTAGAACAATGAAAAATAATCGGAAGGCTGTCTTCATTTTCTAGACATGCAATCAGTTCTCTTAATGCAGCATTATTAGAAACCATATTTCTATAGGCATTCAACATAAACTTTTTAACATCAATTTTATCTAATATACCGCTATTAAATAACGATATCATATCCAAGTTTCCAGCACTTTCATCAAATTCTTTCATAGCAGATAAATTAATATAGTTAATACCTTTAATCTTAGGATCAGGACTTCCCTTAACTTCCATCTTTGATCTCAAATCTAAAATAGTTTTTACATTCATATTTTTTATATATCTAATATCATTTTCTGTTAACCCTGAAAGCTTATCAGCTCTAAAAAACATGTTCCATTTAACACGTCTTCCATCTTCACTTTTATAGCCTCCGATATCCCTAAAATGATAAACACCTTCTAAAGAAATTAATCTTTCACCTACAATTTCATAATGATAATTAATGGCTTTCAGTATAAAAAGACATCTTTTGTTTTTATGAAAATCATTTGTAACAAACTCATTTTTTCCTTTTACTTTTCCTATAAGTTTTTCAACATTATTAATTAAAGAATAGATGCTTACCTCTACATCATCTTCTATATTCCAGATAATCTTTAACCTATTATTTTCAATTCTTAAAACTCTAGATTCTTTAAAATACTTCATACATATCCTTAAATTATTTATTTATATCATTTATATTAAATGGAGTATTCTGATATACACAATAATTTAACCAATTTGCAAATACTATATGTGCACTTCCTCTCCATCTCATTACAGGTCTTAAATCTGGATTATCATCTGGAAAATAATTTTTAGGAATTTGAATTTCTTCACCTTTTTCTAAATCTCTAATATACTCATCCTTTAAAGTATCTCTATCATATTCTAAATGTCCAGTTATAAATATCTTTCTATTATCTCTAGTAGCTACTATAAAAACTCCCGCTTCTTCAGACTCTGATAAAATCTCTAGTTCTTTAATCTTTTCTATATCTTCTTTTCTAACCTCAGTATGTCTTGAATGAGGTGCATAAAAATTATCACTCAATCCTCGTGTAAGTTCAGACTTTTCATCAGTTACATTATGTAAAAATACCCCAAACATCTTTTTATCAAGCAAATATTTAGGTATTCCATAATGATAATTAAGCCCTGCTTGTGCAGCCCAGCATATATGAAGTGTTGAAAATACGTTACCATTACTCCATTCCATTATTTCTTCAAGCTCCTGCCAGTAAGCAACATCCTTAAAATCCATCTTTTCCACTGGCGCTCCTGTTATTATAAGTCCATCAAACTTCTGATCTTTTATTTCATCAAAATAATTATAAAACTTATGTAAATGTTCCATAGGTGTATTTTGACATGTATAACTTTTAGTTTGAATCAACGTAATTTCCACCTGTAGAGGTGTATTAGATAAATATCTTAACAATTGATTTTCTGCTTGAATTTTTTTTGGCATTAAATTTACTATAGCTATTCTTAAAGGTCTTATATCTTGTGTATCTGCTCTTTTATTATTCATAACAAAGATATTTTCATCCCTTAATACTGAATACGCCGGTAACTCTTCTGGTATTTTAATCGGCATATTGTCACCTCCCTATTAATATTAAACCATAATTTTTACTAATTGTTAACTATTAACTATATGCCATATTTCTTCTATGTGCCCTTTATTCATTAGCTTCTCTAAATTTTCTTAATTTATTTTTATATAAATATATTATATGCGAAATATTTTTAAATAGTAAAAGAGCTGTATCAAAACAACTCTTGATACAGACTCTTTTCACATTATGTACGCTTAATAAAATTAGTTCTTTAATATAAACTTCTCTATAACTTCAGCTATACCATCATTATTATTATCTGCTGTTATATAGCTTGCAGCTTCTTTAACACAGTCACTAGCATTTCCCATAGCTACTCCAAGTCCTGCATATTCAATCATATCTAAATCATTACCTGCATCACCTACAGCTATTATTTCTTCTTTAGAAACATTTAAATATCTTGCTAGTGCAGCTAATCCTACTGATTTTCCTGACTTCTTATTAATTTCTTCCAAGAAATATGGTGCACTTCTCACAACTTTATATTTTTCATTAACTTCTTCTGGAAGTTCTTTTATTACTCTTTCTATAATTTTTTCATCATCTATTAACATAACTTTTACTATATGCTCGTCTTCAGGTATTTCAGTAAAATCACATACATTTACATCTATTCCATTTAACTCAGCTTCTAGTTCAGTATATTTACTTACCCTTGGAGTTATAAGCCCCTTAGTTGTAGAAAAAGCATGAATATTAACTTCTAACTTTCTGCTTATATCATATAAATAATGAAGATCTTTTCCTGTCAATCCTATTTCATATAAAACTTCTTCAGATTTTACTTTTTGAACTAATGATCCATTGAAACTTAATACATATTCTTCATCACTTATTAAGTTTAATTCTGATAAATATTTTTTTAATCCATCAACAGGTCTTCCAGATGCCAAAACAACCTTTACACCTTTTTCTCTAGCTTTTGTCAAAGCTTCTTTTGTTCTCTCTGTAATAACTTTCTGATCATTAAGTAATGTTCCATCCATATCAAGAGCTATAATTTTATACATAATATATTAATCATCCTTCCTTTGTCTAATAGTATTTCCATTAATTATATCATAAACACTATAAAACTTTTTGAATATTTTTTATGATAATCCACATAATAATTTTTATGGCAGAACAAAGCGAAAAATAGGAGATGAATAATATGAAAATACAAATAAAATTTATTTTATTTCTCTTAACTTTACTAATTTTATTTTCTAACTTCAACTGCATATTAACATATGCTAAAGCAGATAAAGAAGGTGGTTATATCTCTTTAGATTATAAAAATAATGACGAAGCTCCTGTAAACCTTAGAACAACTATAGATTTAAGCAAAATTGAAAATAATGATTTAAATCTTTCCGGTCTTAAAGATTTAAATATATCTGGAAGTTCTCAATTTACAGAATTATCTCTATCCAAAATTAAAGAATGTATAAATTCTGATTTGCCTATATATATTATCGATTTAAGAAAAGAATCTCATGGTTTTATTAATGGAGATGCTGTAAGTCTTTTCACTCCTGGAAATAAAATTAATGCTTCACTTCCTCTTACTGTAGTTCTTAAGAGAGAAGAACTTTTTATTAAGTCTATACCTCTTAATAGAAACATAAATTTAGACGTTGATAAATATTCAATTACTCCCAAAACAACTTATAATGAAGAAACTTTAGTTAAAAATAATGAAATAAGTTATTTTAGAATCCCAGTTAATGATAAAAATAGACCTACAGATGATATGATTGATAGATTTATCATCTTTACAAAAACTTTACCTAAAGATAAATGGCTTCATTTCCACTGTAGAGAAGGAAATGAACGAACAACTATATTTATGATTCTATATGATATTATGAATAATTATAAAACTGTAAGTTTAGACAATATTATTAATAGACAAGTAGCATTAAGTTCTTTAGATTCTTTAAAATTTAAACAACATGAAAAATATTATCTTCTTTTGGAAAACTTCTATAAGTATGTTAAGGAAACTAACTTAGACACTACTTGGAAGGAATGGGTTAACTCTAATAATATCAAACCTTTTACTTTAGCAGAGGAAAAAGAATCTTAATATATATTTTTGTATATTATTTAGTAACTAAACGCTTTACTAGTTCATAACATATTACTAACTAGAAATTTGTCGAGGTATGAGCTATGATTGAATCCCTCTTACTTGTTTCTTCCGTTTGTTTAGATGCTTTTGTAGCTAGTATAGCTTACGGTACAAACAAAATCAAAATTCCATTTTACTCTTCAGTAGTAATAAGTGTTATCGGCTCACTATTCCTCGGTATTTCCTTATTTCTTGGAAACTTTATAAAAGACTTTTTACCTGGAAACCTTCCTATTCTATTAAGCTTTTGTATACTAATGATAATAGGGATATATCGATTTTTTGAAGGACTCTTTAAGAATTACATTACAAAAAAGAATAAACTTAATAAGCCTCTTACTTTTAAAATTTTCGACTTAAATTTTGTATTACAGGTATATGCTGATGAAACAAAAGCCGATTTCGATAATTCAAAAGTTCTTACTATAAAAGAATCTCTTTACCTTGCTTCTGCCTTATCTTTTGATAGTATCGCTGTCGGATTTGGTGAAAGTTTAGGTACTAATAATTATATATTTTCAATAGTTCTATGTTTTATTATCGGTGTTCTAGCTGTTTCTTTAGGGCAGCTAATTGGAAAAAAATTAACAGAAAAATCAAACTTAAATCTTTCCTGGTTATCAGGAATAATACTTATGATTTTGGCTGTAAAGAGAATTTTCTAGGTTTTAATTATACTTTACTTTTTCAAGCCTTTGAAAACTAAAGTGATTATAATTTCTATAGAAAAATAGGATGCTAAAACAGCATCCTATTTTTATCTTATTGAGTTTCCATCATGATTTTCAAAATAACTAGGTTTTCTAGGATTCCCAACATTATCTTGCCCTTTATGAAGCTTTTGTCGTCTTTCTCCTTTTTGCATTCCATTACCTAAATTATCTTTATTTTTCATAAGTATCACTCCTCAATAAATATTATGTCTTAAAAATTAATATTTATAAGAAAAGTCCATATATTTTTAAACTTCAAATTGTTCAATCTCTATTTCATAATTTCCACATTCAGCACAGATAATTACACTTACTATATAACTGTCATCAGCTTTACCTTCTCTTTCCATTCTCGTAAAGCTATAACTTTCTTCTTCAACTTTAAAACTATTCCATACAACATTTCTATTTTTAGTATATAAGTAAAAATGATATTCATAAAATGGATAAGCTTTTAATTTATTCTTTTCTCCTGAATCACACTTAGAACATGGCGAACTATAATAAGCTTTCTCAAAATCTAAATCTCTGCCTTCAAGAATATCTAATATTTCTTTTTCAGTTATATTATTAATAGGATTTTCTTCATCATTTAAAAATCCTCCAAAATGTTCTTCATCTAAAAAATACTCTTTATCACCGATATAAACTTTCATAGTATGTAATCATCCTTTCTAATTCGTTCTTCTAATTATACTATAATAAGTCATTTTTGAGAACAAATAAGGGGAATATTTAGAAATATATACAACCTTAATCTATTTTTATATTAAAATCACTATCTGAAAATCTTATATAATATCCTTGAGGATAAGAGCATATAGGACAAACTTTAGGTGCTTCTTTACCTTCATATATATATCCACAATTAGTACATATCCATTGAACCTCTATATTATCTTTAAAAAGCATTCCAGCATCTAAAAAACTTGCATACTTCTTGAACCTTTCACTATGGATTTTTTCAATAGATGATATTTTTTCAAATTTTGAAGCTATCTGCAAAAATCCTTCTTCCTTTGCAATATTAGAAAAGTCCTTATAGACTACACTATATTCTTCAAATTCATTATGTTCAGCATCTTGTAAAAGTTTTAATGTAGTATCATAGCTGCCGATTGGATAAGCTCCATCAATTTTTAAGTTTTCTCCATTTAATTCTTTAAGTTCTTCATAAAATACTTTTCCATGTGCTTTCTCTTGATCTGCAGTATATTTAAATAAATTTTCTATTACATATAATCCTTCCTTTTGGGCAGTTTCTGCAGCATATTCATATCTATTTCTTGCCTGACTCTCCCCTGCAAAAGCTCTTAATAAACTTTCCTTAGTCTTACTATCTTTTAATTCCATACTCCACCTCGTAATAATAAATTTCCTATTTTATTATTACCATTCTTTATATTTTTAATGCCTTTAACCTAAACTTTTGTTATTAATATAAACTAATAATTAGATTTATACGGTTCATCAGAATATACTTGTGGATATATCTGAATAAATGTCTCTATTGATTCACCTTTTGCATCCTTCTTTTTCTCAGTTTCTTTAACCGAAACTAATACTGTTCCATCATCATTAAGTTTCACATAAAAATCACATCCCTTAACCTGCTTCGCATGAGCCTTATCATTTACACTTGCACATTCAGCTAAAGTCTTTTCACTTCCATCTCTTTTTAACACTCGTATATCACTTGCCTTTTGCCATGAACTACTTGATATTTCTGCTCCTTCTTTTTTTAGTAATATCGTCTCATTACTTATATTAACTGCTATAGAAATATCCTTCTTTATATTGGATACCTCCTTTGCTCTTTTAACTTTAGGAATAACTATTAAAATCATAACAAAAAAAACAGCGATAACTATTAATACTTCAATAAGAGTAAACCCCTTTTTTATATCTTTATCCATCTCTACTCCTCCATCCTTAATAACAATTCAAATACCAATCTATTAAAAAATCTCCTGCGAAAACTGCTATATATGAACCTAATAAAAGGTATGGTATAAATGCTATTTCATCTTTTCCACCTTTTTTCTTAAGTAATACTAAAGTTACTCCCAACACACCTCCTAATATAAAAGATAATAATATAGTGAGTAAGGTAAATCTCTCCCCTAAAAACAGACCACAAATCACAGCAACTTCAATATCTCCTTCTCCCATTGCCTTTGTTACTTTTACAATTACAAAAAATATAATAAAAGCTAATATAGCTCCCCATATATATACTTGTATTTCTTCCTTTAAAATAATATATTGATATAAATCTAATATTAAAGCTAAAACTATTGCTAATATAGAAAACTTTAAATATACACTTTTAGTTTTTGCATCAATAACTGCTATTAGCAACAGTATAGAAAAAAATATACAATACTTGGCCATATAAAAATTTAATCCATATACCCAATATAATGCTAAATATGATATAGCATTTATAAATCCAAGAACAAAATATTTATCTTTGTTTATTAATGTTTTCTCTTTTCCCACTCCATTAATACATATATTTAAAAAAAGGCCAATACATAGTCCTACAATAAAAACACATATTAAAATTCCCTTCACTTCCTTTTTATTACTTATATGTTGTTATTGTAAAACATTTACTTTTTTAATTCAATGTATTTATAATTTTTATCCTTTTACTAACGTATATTTTTTTAATTTGTCTAATCTTAATATTATAAGAAATAAAAAAGGATGTATTATCATGAATAATAAATTTTTAAAATTATTACTTTTTTCTTTTATTGTTTTCTCTACAAAAACTCCTTATATTAATGCTGTTGACAGCACTACTAAAGAATTTGTAAAGAAATATCCTATAGCAGCTGGTAAGCCTTCAACTCCTTCTCCTATAGGACAATGGCAGATTATAAGCAAAGCTAAAAAGAATGGTCCTTTCGGTGGCTTTTGGCTTGGATTAAACGCCCCATGGGATACATTTGGAATTCACAGCACAAGCGATCCCTCTTCTATTGGGAGTTTAGCTTCTGGAGGCTGTATTAGAATGTTTAATGAAAATATAGAAGAAGTGTTTAATCTAGTAGATTATAATACAAGAGTAATCATATCTGCCGGCCCTAACTGGCTTTTTTCACCTTATGCTAGGAAAATAAAGCCTAATGACAAAGGCACTGATGTTTTTTATGTTGAAAGAGCTTTAAAAAATATAGGTTATTTTGATTCTCTCCCTGATGGAATATATGGATACGATCTAGAAGCAGCCATAGATAAATATAGAAATGATGCTGATATACCTGGAGATTCCACTATAGATGAGAAACTATTAAATAGTTTAGGATTATATAAAATGGAGTAAATACTCTTCAGAACTTATAATATAAAAGAACTGCCTTTATGACAGTTCTTTTATATTAAGATTAAATAGGTCCTGCCTTCTTATTTCCTGTCTTGGCTTTACCTTGAATTTCAGGCACTACAGGTTCTCCTTTTCCAAAGCGGGCTTTATGATTACTTTCTGTACCATGTGGCTCATTAACACCAGGTCTTCTCATTCCTGCTTTTGCCATATTAATCACTCCTTAATTCTTCTCTATTCATCTATAGTATCTTTAGATTTACACTAAATTATTCTTTAAAGCAATAAAGGGTGCATCAAAAGTATTTACCCTTTTGATACATCCCTGTGTTCTTGAATTAATTCCAGAATAAACTTTCTGTAGGATATTCAGCATCACATGTTACATCTATTGCAAGCTTACCAAATATCTTTTCGTCACTGCTTGATAATATAGTTGTTGAGTGTGCTTGACATCCCTTTAATAATTTAATTTTATCTAAAGCTGCTTGAGCTTGTGGATTAGTTGCAGCACATATACTTAATGCTAATAAAACTTCTTCTAATCCTAAAGGTACTTCTCTTGAACCTAAAGTTTCTTCTTTTAACTTAAGCATTGGTTCTAATATAACTGGAGACATTAAATAAATATCATCTGAAATGTTAGCTAAATTTTTAATAGAATTTATTATAGCTGCTGCTGAAGCATTCATAAGATTTGAGTTCTTTCCAGTAACTATTTCTCCACTTGGAAGTTCTATAGCTACTACTGAAGAAACTTCATTATCATTCTTTTCTCTTTTAACAAGTTCCGCTTTCTTTCTAGCTGGCATTACAACTTTTCTATCGTCCTCTTTTAATCCTACTTCATCCATGATAAGTCTTGCTCTATGGAAAGTATCCTTATCTGCATAACCTTTTTTGTATTCACATCCTGTTTTGAAGTATCTTCTTATTATTTCTTGTTTAGAAGCTTCTTTAACTACTTCATCATCCACTATACCAAAACCTACTCTATTAACACCCATATCTGTTGGTGATTTATATACAGATTCTTCTCCTGTTATCTTTTCAATTATTCTCTTAAGTACTGGGAAACTTTCTATATCTCTATTATAGTTAACTGCAGTTTCATTATAAGCATCTAAGTGGAAAGAATCGATCATATTAACATCTTTTAAGTCTACAGTTGCTGCCTCATATGCAATATTTAATGGATGCTTTAAAGGTACATTCCATACTGGGAATGTTTCAAACTTTGAATATCCTGCAGCATTTCCTCTTTTATTTTCATGATAAAGCTGGCTTAAACATGTAGCAAGTTTTCCGCTTCCTGGTCCTGGTGCTGTAACAACAACTATTGGTTTGCTTGTTTCTATGTAAGGATTTTTGCCATAACCTTCATCACTTACTATTGTATCAACATCTGTTGGATAACCTTTAGTAGGTCTATGTTTATAAACCTTAATTCCTCTTCTTTCAAGTTTATTTATAAATACTGTTGTTGCAGGCTGTCCATCATATCTAGTTATAACAACACTATTAACATCTAAATCATAAGCTCTTAAATCATCTATTAATCTTAACACTTCCATATCATATGTAATACCGAAATCTCCTCGTATCTTATTTCTTTCGATATCACCAGCATAAACACATATAATTACTTCAACTTTTTCTTTTAACTTATGTAATAATTTTATCTTTGCATTTTCATCAAACCCTGGAAGACATCTTTTAGCATGTAAATCATAAAATAACTTCCCACCAAATTCCAAATAAAGCTTATCATAATTATTTACTCTTTCTAATATGTACTTAGACTGCTCTTCTAAATATTTAATATGATCAAATCCTATTTTCATAACTTACCTCTTTCTTTAAACAATATTTTTCTATTATTCCACAAGGACTTTTATATGTAAATTTGCTAACTCACATTTTTAGGCAAATGATTTTTATTATTCTAAAATACTCTAACTTTCTTACGAAATTACCCATTAAAGTTAGAATTGCAATTTGTTTTGTAATTTGATAATATGTAGTATGTATCACCCCATTTTTAGAAATAAGAATGGGGTTTATCTTTATTTTGTTCTAAATTTAGTGTTCAAAGTATTGATACTACTCTTATCGTAAGCATTATAAGCTGTAACTATTACTTCATATTCAGAATTTTCTTTCAACCCATCACACTTAACCATGATTTTTTTCTTTTTAGGTATAAAAGCATATTGTGACCACACCTTATATCTAACTTCTATAGTACCAGTCTCAATATTTTTAAATTCTATTTTGTAATATTCTATGATGTCATTTCTACCTTTAACTTTAGCCTGATCTATTTTTAATATACAATGTTTTCTTTCAACTTGATAAACTTTAACCCTGTCATTAAAGTCAAAGTATGGCCTCCTGCTCTTCTTTATTCTGTCATCAGTATATTTATATCCATATATATTCTCAGCTGTGTTAATGGTCCAATCATCTCCTATATAGCTGTTACTTATTAAGTCAAGTTTTCTTATTCTTACATCTTCTCCTTTAACCTCAACTAAAAGAGCCTGACACACATCATTAATTAATGCATCATCAATATTTCTTTCTATATCTGAAGGAAAATCAAAATAGCTTATAGTACATGTATTTATTGCAGTAAAATCCTTTTGATATATGCTTTTAGGATTATTTAATGGATAATGAGAATGTCCTGAAAAGTGCACAACCTGAGGATAATTCTTTAATACATCATATAAATCCTCAGTATTCCATTCATCTGTTCCAAAAGCAGTATCTTTAATACCATGATGCATAAAAACAAAGATAGGCTTCTTTTCATCTTCTTCTGCTGCTTCCTTAAGCTGAGTTTCAAGCCATTCTTTATCTAAATAATATCTGCTTCCTCCATACTCAGTATCACTTTCTCTTGGACTTAATGTAATGAAGTGATAACCTCCTATTTTAACATTATCTCTAGACTTTAAATTCATTATAGATTCAAATAATTCTCTGCTGTTATATTCATGATTACCCATACAGGCTACAAGCTTAGTATTGTCTTTTACATACTTGTCCAATACCGATTTAACTGCTTTATATTCCTCTTCTTTACCGCTGTCTGTTAAATCTCCAGCAATAACTACTGCATCAATATTAGGATTTAAATGATAGCATGCTTTTAATACATCTTTAAGTCTCTTCTGTTCAATAAGCTTTACTGGTGTTATATGTGTATCACTTAAAACTACAAATCTTAAATATACCTTTTCTGTTATTGGTTCTAAATTTTTATATTTAAATAATAGTCTTTTTATTATTCTACAAATCATATTTTTTCCTTATAATTGTTACATTTTATACTATTAAATTAAGCCCTATATGGTTACTAAAATATTATAATCATAATTAATTAAATAAAGGGACTATATCAAAAATTCAATTATTCCTTCATCAAGTCTTTTTACTCTGGCTAAAGAATAAACATCATAATTTTTTCCGTCTAATATTTCTCTTCCTGGCTGGAATGATTTTTCTATAACTATTCCTATACCAGATACTTTAGCTCCTGCTTCTTCTACAAGTCTTGCAGCTCCCTGAGCTGCTTCTCCATTAGCTAAGAAATCATCAATTATTAATATTTTATCATCTTCATTAATAAATCTCTTTGATAATGTAAGCTCATAATCAGTACCCTTAGTAAAAGAATGTACTGTTGTTTGATAAACATCTCCATTTAATATCTTTGACTTTTGTTTCTTTAATGTTACCATTGGAATATTCATTTGAAGTGCTGTCATTACAGCTGGAGCTATTCCTGAACTTTCTATAGTGAATACTTTAGTAATACCTTTATTGCTAAAGTATTCTTTAAAACATTTCCCCATTTCATACATAAGTTCTGGATCTACTGCATGATTTAAGAAAGAATCTACTTTCAATACTTCCTTACTTAATGCTCTTCCTTCTCTTAATATTTTATCTTTTAATAACTTCATCTTTGTTATCCCCTTCACTCTTTAATAATTTATTTAAAATAAGCGCTGTTATTGTTCCTGTTGAAATACCTGATGCAAATATAAGCTGTACACCTTCTGGAAGATTAGCTATAAAGTCTGGTCTGAAAGTAACCCCTAGTCCTAATCCTATAGAAGTTGCTATTATTAATAGATTTCTATTATTAATTTCAACTCTGCTTAATGTCTTTATTCCTGCTGCAGCTATCGTTCCAAACATAACTATTCCTGCGCCTCCAAGAACAGCTGAAGGAATTATATTTATAAGAGCTGCAAATTTAGGGAAGAATCCTAAACCTACTAATATTATTCCTGCCATCACAGCAACTTTTCTACTAGCATTTCTTGTTAAAGGAATAAGAGCTACGTTTTGACTGAAAGTTGTATTAGGAAAAGTTCCTAGAGCTCCTGCTATAGCACTACCTATGCCATCTGCCAATACACCTTTTCCTATAATTTCATTATCAGCTTCCACACCTGAAACTTCACATATAGTAGCTAAACATCCTACTGTTTCTATTGTTGTTACTATATAAGCTGGTATAAAAGCCAAAACATATTTTAAGTTAAAATCCACACCATATTCAAAAATATTAGGAAATGCAAACCAGCTTGCTTCTTTTACTGTTGTAAAGTCTACCATTCCTAAAGGAATACAAAATATATATCCAATAAACATACCAATTAATACAGAGGCTGAACTAACTAGTCCTTTTCCATATCTATTTATTAATAACGTTATAATTAAAACAAATATTGCTATTGCAACATTTTGAATACTTCCGTAATCACTTGAACCTGCTCCACCTGCTGCCCAGTCCATTGATACTGGAATAAGAGTTAATCCTATTAAACATACTACTGTACCTGTAACAAGTGGTGGAAATAGTTTCATTAATGGCTTTATAAAAAAGCTTGCTATTATTTCTACTAAAGAGCCTAAAATTGTAGCTCCTATAATACCTGGCATTCCTGCTACAGATCCCACTGATGTCGCTGGTGCTACAAATGTAAAATCTGTTCCCATTATACAAGGCACTCTTGCCCCAACAGGTCCAATTCTTCTTGATTGAATTATTGTAGCAATTCCTGATGCCAAAATAGTTGCACTTATTACTGTAGTTGATGCCTTTGCATCTAACCCCAATGCTCCTGCTAAAACTAAAGGTACTGCTATGATACCTCCAAAAGCTGCAAATATGTTTTGGAGCCCAAGTAAAATTTGAGATGATACACTTGGTTTATCATCAATATTATACAAAAGCCCCTGATTATTTTTTGTTTGTAATCTTTCTTCCACGTCAAAATCCCCCATTCTCACTTTTGGTTAGCACAAAGTAGCTGACGCCGCGCTTTTTAGCGCAGAAAACCACTTTGTTACAGCCTGTCAAAAGGTTCTAAAAGCAAAATTGAAGGATAGAAGCAATATTTTTAAGCGACTGGTTGTGATTTGGAGCATAAAAATATTACTTCTATCCTCCTTAAATACTAAGGGAAATTTTGCTTTTCGATTCTTTTGCGGCACTATATTTTTTCTTTTTAACGTATTGAACGACTTACATATCAGAAAATAAGTTATAATCAGTACTCGCTCTCAAAAAAAGTTTTTAATTTCCTATACGTTAAAAAAGGTAGTGCTCTTAACAAATGAGGCACTACCATAATTTCTATAACAAAAAGTTACTTGCCTCGTAGTCTGCTCTTTTACGGCTAGCAGGTAGAAACTTTGGGACCATATTACCCATGATATACGAGTTTCTTATTCAATTAATACATACATTATATCATAAAAGTACTATTTTCATCATTTTTTATTATTTTTATCAATCCATCATCTTATTCTTTATTAAATTATAAACCTCATTAATTTTATCATCTAAATTTATTATTTTATCACCTTTAAAACTATATTTATTAATATAAAGTATATAATTATTTAAGTATATGTATTAAACTTCATATATATGTACAAAGTGGCTGACGCCATGCTTTTCGATTCTTTTGCGGCCTGCAATTATTTTTTAACGTATTGGAAAGCTTGCATATCAGAAAGCCAGTAATAATCAGCACTCCCTCTCAGTCATAACCACCCGTAAAACGGGTGGCTTGTACTGCGGCTATAAGCCTTTGTTACTTGGCCAGCGCCTCAAGGCGC
>CAKVFO010000075.1 GCA_934746785.1 uncultured Clostridium sp.
TTTGCGTCGCGGAGTGTTAAAAATTTTACTCCTAACGCCCCTCACCAACTACTTATTGTTTTTCTCTTTCTTTTCTCATTTGCTCCTCCTCTTTTTCCTTACGAATCCTTTCCTGGCGCCTTTCTTCTTGAAGTACATCTTCCTCAAGATTTTCAAGGCTTGCCCTAAAACTCTGCAAATCTTCTCCTAAATCTCTGCTTCTATTTTGCAGAAGATTTATACTTTCAATCATTTCATCTCTAGTTTTACCTTGAAAGGCTAAAGATACTCTGTTTCTAATTCCACTTAACTCATTAACAACATTTTCTGACTTAACTTTGTATGATCCATACTTTAAAGCTTCATTTTTAACTTCTATCCTTGAAATATCCACCATCTCCAATACTATACTATTTTATATTTATTTTATATTTATGTAAATATATAATGATGTGCCTAACGAATATCTTTCCTAACACATCTTAAGAATAAATACTCTAAATAGTAATAGAATTTTAGAGTATTCAGAACACTACTTGCCTTAAAAAAGATAAAATGCTTTCATTATTTGTTATTTTCTGCTATTATTGTATATGAATGTTTTATTGATAATCAAAATTATATCCTAATATGAATAGAGAGGTAAAAAATGTGGTTTAAAACAAATACAGCAGAAATGAAAAATAATAAACAGTCTATACTTACAAATATCCTATATTATATTAACAATTATAAATATGTTTTTATGATACTAATTTCCATACTAGCATTGATATTACGCTTTAAATACATAAATAATGCTGGTGGTGATTATGATGGTTTTTTAGGAGATTG
This sequence comes from uncultured Clostridium sp., assembly GCA_934746785.1. GTDB lineage: Bacteria > Bacillota > Clostridia > Clostridiales > Clostridiaceae > Clostridium. The sequence continues at coordinate 814 of CAKVFO010000075.1, forward strand.
GTCTAAATATCTTAGAGATAATGGAGGCTTTAAAGCAATCACTTCAGTAGATACTGATTATAATGCTATTTATCTATACTTCTTAGCATTCTTCACATATCTTCCTATAAAAGATTTATATCTAATCAAGATGCTTTCTTTTATATTTGACTTTGTCATGGCTATAGCTGGCTCATTATTGATTGGTCATTTAGAAAAAGATAATAAGAATAAAAATTTATATTCTTTAATAGTATTCTCAGGCATCTTATTAATGCCTACAGTAATTTTAAATAGCTCAAGATGGGTTCAATGTGATTCAATATACACATCATTTTTATTTTTAACCTTATATTTTATGCTGAAGAAAAAATATAATACTTCATTTATACTTTATGGCATTGCTATCACATTTAAACTTCAAGCAATATTTTTACTGCCAGCACTAGGAATAATTTATTTAAAAAATAGAGATTTTTCTTTTATAAAATTTCTATGGGTCCCTTTAGTAAACTTTATATTATATGTACCTGCTATAATTATTGGAAAGCCAATAACTTCATTCATTGATGCATACATTTGTCAAACTAAAAAATATGCATATAAAACTACCTTAGGCTATCCTAATATATATTACTTTTTTGATATTGACCGAGTTGAACTAATAAAACCTGGAATTATACTTACAATGATCTTATTATTTTCTTTAATGATTTTTGTATTATATAGAAAAGACAGGCTTAGTGATAAAGATATTATAGAATTAAGCGTAACAGTACTATTTTTAGTAACCTTCTTTTTACCAGAAATGCATGATAGATATGCTTATGCAGCTGAAACATTGTCTTTAGTCTATTTCTTTATAATAAAAAAAGACTGGCTCATACTTTTAATTATAAATTTAAATGCCTTTGCAAATTATGCATCTTTTTTAGATGGTATACCTGAAGAAATTCTTCCTATAATTTCAGTATATCAGCTTGTTGTTGTATGCTACTTTTTAATAAATTTTATTGGCAATGGCATGAGAGTTAAAACTCGTTTAACTACCTTGTAAACAGCATTATTTACCATAATTTTCTTATCACCATTCCCTTTAAGTATTTATTTAAAATATATTCTGGCCAAAAAAAGATAAAATAATTTACGGAGTATAACATTTTGATAAGGGCTCTCATATTATTTTATCTTTTTTTGATGCAGTATATATCTTTATATTAATTTTCTTTCTCTTCTTTATCCTTTATACAGAATATAACTATCAAAAGCCCAATTATTGCAACTACTGCAGTTAATAAAAATACTCCATTAATACCTGTTTGAATATTATCTTTATTTACATCAAAAACTATACCACAAATTGCTGCAGCTAATAATGGAGATAAAGAATTCATAAATGTTAATAAAGAAGTTCCTATTCCAAGTTCTGATGGATCTAATGAAGCTTGGGCTGCTGGTGTTATTGATACAGCTCTAAAGCTTTCAGCAACTCCTGTTAAAGCCAAGGCAATAAAGTAAATTACTACTGGAGTTTTATCATTAGTAACAAGTCCCATTACCAAGAATGCAGCTGCTACTAAGCCTGTTGCCATAATCATAGCTTTTCTTGAATTTTTTCTTTTCTTAGTAATCCATGTTCCAACAAAAATAGGAAGAATCATTATTAATATGGTACGTGGAAATTGTAGTGCTCCTGAAACAGTAGTAGATTGTCCTAATACCTTTTGCACAGATAAAGGTGCATACATATTCATAGCTTCTTGATAAAAATAAGCAATAACACCTACTATTATTAAGCTTCTATATCTCTTATTAGCAAATAAGTGCATTGGAACTACAGGCTCACTTGCCACTCTTTCTACCTTAACTAAAAGAACTCCTAAAATCAAAGCAGCTATAAAACCTATAATTATCTTAAAATTTCCCCAGCCAATCTTAGGCCCATAATTTAATGATAGCAATAAAGCTGTTAAAAATAATGCTAATATTACTACACCTTTATAATCAATAACTGCCTTTTTTTCTCTTTTCTTATTAGGTAAATTAAATGCAATAAGTAATACACCTATTAATAATGGAATAACAGGAAATACTATTCCAAGCTTTAAATAACCTAAATCTGTTAATATACCTGCTATAATACTTCCTGCAAAACCTCCAATTGCAATAGAACTTGAAAGTATTCCTAATCTTTTAGGTACATCTTTCTGTTCATAAATTTCACCAATTAAAATATAAGGTGCTGCTGTAAATGCTCCTTGTGCAGCCCCAAGAATTAATCTTAAAATCATAAATGGAACAACTGTTTTAACAAGCCCCATACCAATACCACAAATAGCTGCTACAGAACCTGCTATAATTACAACATTTCTTCTTCCAAATAAGTCCCCAAGCTTTCCTCCAATTGGAGTTAAAATAGCTAATCCCAAAGAAGCAAAAATTGTTAATGTTGAAAAATAGCTCATTGCATCCATTTCTTCTAAAACAGGTCCTTGAATTACTGCTAAACTTAATCCAAAACATGCAATTGACAGCATTAAACAAATACATCCTATCATAATACAGTTTCTATTTTTTGCTGGTAATTCAATTACCACTGTTGATTCATTATTATTTACATTTTCCATAATGTGCCCCCTTTTTATTTATTGTTTTTATTTATTGTTCTCTAACCATCTTGCAGCACAATGTGCTAAATATGCAGCCCCTATTGGAAGCACCTCTTCATTAAAAATAACCTTAGGATTATGACTTGGTGCAACATCTTTATCAGGATATCCTGCTGATAAGAACATATAAGCACCTGGCACCTTTTCTAAAATAACAGCAAAATCATCTGATGCACTTGCTTCTATATCAGGCACTCCCATTTGTCCTGGAACATCAAGCTCTGACATATAAGACAGGATTTCTTTAGTGAACTCTTTATTACAAATTAATGGAGGAACCTCCGAAATCATTTCAACCTCTGCACTTCCCCTATAAACTTCTGCTATTTTACAAGCTACTTCCTTCATTCTAGATACCATAAGATTTCTATTTTCTATTGAAGTAGTTCTAATAGAGCCTTCAATTACAGCTGTTTCTGGAATAATATTATTAGCTTCACCAGCTACAAGCTTTCCTATAGTCATAACACAAGGACTAGAACTATCTACTTCCCTTGCAATTATCTCTTCTAATCCAAGATAAATTTGTACAGCAATGTGTATTGGATCTATAGATTGATGTGGATATGCACCATGCGCTCCTTTGCCATGGACAGTAATCTTAAATCCATCATTTGAATACATCATAGTACCCTTATCATTATACATATGTAAACCTACTGGCATTTTCCCTGGTCCAACATGATAAGCAAGAGCTGCATCTACCTTAGGTGATTCTAAAATTCCTTCTTCAATTAATGCCTTAGAACCCTTAAAAACTTCTTCTCCAGGCTGAAACATTAATTTTACAGTTCCTTTTATGTTTTTTTCATTTTCCTTAAGCATTTTTGCTGCTCCTAATAACATGGCAGTATGTAAATCATGTCCACATGTATGTGCTGCTTCACCACTTTTACATGCAAAAGGTTCTCCACTTTCTTCTTTCATAGGAAGTGCATCCATATCTGCTCTTAATAAAATAGTCTTACCTTGTCTATTTCCTACTGTGGCTGTCACTCCACTTCCACCTATTATCTTAGGAGCATATCCCATTTCTTTTAATTTTGTCATTACATACTCACATGCCTTAGGCAATTCCATTCCAACTTCTGCATTTTCATGTATGTATCTTCTGTCTTTTGACAACTCCTCTTTCAATTCATTTGCTCTTTCAAAATAATTCATTAATCTACACTCCTCTCTTATTTTATATTTAAAAATTTATTTTTTCACTTTTTTATATTATAATCTAATTTATAAATACTGTAAATTTATTTTAAACTAATTTGTTTTAAAATATGACATGAGCATTCGTATCAATTCCTCTCTCTTGCCCCTTATATATTTATTTATTGAATAACATTGTAAATCTATTCACTTCATTATCATCTTTAAAGACATCCCTAGGAATATATATCATAGCATTATCACTAAATCTAATTTTAATATAGATTTATTGCAATTGTATTTTTTATTTTTACTCCTGCTGGATACAACAATGCATAAAACAATATTGCACCTATAATAAATATAAGTGACAACTTAAAATCAAACTTCAGTACTATAGTAATTGGTACTATCAACATTACTATTAAAATTGCTGCTGCTATATATAGTTTTCTAAAACTTTTCTTGATTTCCTTATCATTTTTTATCCTAACTTTTAATAACTTTTTTATTCCATCTTCAGAAATGTTATATTTTAATTCATTCATTATAAATCACCCCATTGGTATATATTGTATATTAAAGAGTTCACTTAGTAAATGATATCATATAAACTCAAAAGTTAATTCCTTTCTTAAAAGAAGACCATAAGTTAAAAACAGCCATAAGGACTTTAACATCCTTACAGCTGCTTTTTATCTAAATCTTAATATAATTTATTACCACATTCAGAACAGAACTTGCCACCTGTTGTTTTTGTCCCACAATTTGGGCAGAACTTAGGTCCTTGGGCTGGAGCTTCTCCATTTCCATTATTGTTATTATTAGATGAAGCATTTTGATTGTTCATATTATCCATCATCTGTTTACCCATTTGCATTCCTATCTGCATAGCTACCATATCTGAAGCTACATTTGAGCCTTGCCCCATCTTACCATTAGTCATAGCATCAATAACTCCAACTTGTTGATACTTACCAATATCACCAACCATACTTTGAGAAGCAACCTTATTAACCATTTTTTGAACTTCTTCTGGATATGAGAAATTACCTATGTTAAAGTTAGTAATTTCAATACCTATCTTATTCATTTCCATATCAAGATCTTCACATATTCCCTTAGAAATATCAAAGGAATTAGCTTGAAGGTTAAACATATCTTTACCTTCTTTAACTATCCACTTCATTAATAATTGGTCAAGCATAGAAATAATTCTTTCCTTTACATCATCAATAGTAAATTGACTCTTAACTCCAGCTATTTTATCAATGAAAGTAATATAATCAGAAATCTTACAATTAAAAGTTCCTAGAGCTCTTATAGGCATCCCCCCTGGAAGACTTGGATGAGGAATATTTATAGCCTGTCTTGTTCCCCATTTAACTGTAATTTCCTTTGTATTTATAAATAGAACTTCTGCCCTAAGCCCACTATTAAATCCAAATTTAAATCCCTTTAATGTTGATAAAAACGGTATAATTTCCGATTCTATATCATAACTTCCTTCATCTTTAAATATACCTTCTCTTTTACCATTAAACATAAAGATTGCATCTTGACCTGCTCTTATTACAAGTTTTGATCCTCTCTTTATTTCTTTATTATTCCACTTCCAAAAAAGAACGTCGTCTCTGTATTCTTCCCATTCAACTACATTTGCAAATTGATTTTTAAAAAGGCCCATTTGTCATCCTCCTAAACTTTACTTATTATCATTTTCCAACTCTTCAAATAACTTGTCAAGGTCATCCTCATCTGAAGAAGTTCCTGATAAATACTCATCTATTTCTCTCATTCCTTCAGCTTCTGCTACTTTACCATTAACTTCTGCTTCTAGTTTATTTACTTTTTCATTAATTGAAGCTTCATTATATCTTGCTTTTAACTCTGCTTCTTTATCATTTATTGTATTCAATCTATCTCTTAAGATTCCAATATCCGAAGTTATTTTTTCTTCTGCTTCCTTCATCTTATCATAAGCCATCTTAGCAGTATTATATTCTTTCTCCAGCTTAAGTTTTTCAGATTCATAGGCTTCTTTTTTATCTTCAAATAACCTTACATCACTGCTGTTTCCACTTTCCATAGATCTTTTAATATATCTATCCATCTTTGCAATAGAATCTTCACATTCATTTAAAGCTCTTCTTCTTCTCTTTGCCTCAGCTTCAATAGAACCAGCTTGAGCTTTTATATTACCTATTTCACTTTCAAACTTTCTTATATATTCTTTAATGTCATTCTCATTTTTATTGTTATTATTTAAAAATCTTCTAACATTACATGACATTATATTCTTTATTCTTTTTAATGTAGTACCCATAAAAGCCGTTGCCAAAACCTTATAAAACTTTATAAAGCTTGTTTAATTCCTTGTTCAACCTGTCTGATTTGTAATGAATAAATTCAATGCCATAAAACTCACATTTATAGATAATCTACGATGAATAAGTTTTATTTGCTTTTCAAGTTTTGCAATGTTCTTGGTTTTGACATACTCCTTTCCATTTTTATTTTGCTCATATTTGCGTGAACATTGTCTTTGTTTTCTCTTTAAAAATTTCTTTAATCTTCTAACCTCTTTGGTTTTATTTATATTTTTGAAAGTCATTCCATTGGAACAAACTGCTAGTTCTTTAATACCTACATCATATTTCTAGACTTACATCAATTAACCTCCTTGCTTTAAATATACTTATAAATATACTTATAAATATACTTATAAATATACTTACTTTAAGAATAAAGTATGTATAAAAATTATACTACACTTTTTTATTTTTTTGTCAATAATATGTAATGTAGATGCGAGATTTTCTCTTAAGGATAGTATATTTTCCTTGGGAGTTTTTCTGTATTGAGAGTGGATTTAGAATGCAGGAATGCAGAAGTTAGTTTTTCTCTTAGGGCTAGTATATTTTTCTTGAGAGTCTTTCTGTATTGAATATGTATTTAGAATGCAGAAGTTAGTTTTTCTCTTAAGGCTAGTATATTTTTCTTGAGAGTCTTTCTGTATTGAATATGTATTTAGAATGCAGGAATGAAGGATGAAACTCTTGCAGAGTTTCTTTAATTATATGGGGACTGGAACGGACAGGCCCCCCAGCAATAAATTTGGAATTAAAATATATATTTAATTCCAAATTCTAAGAGCCTGCGATTTAGAATTTTGTTCCTTCATTCCTGCATTCTAAAAAGTCTTTGATTTCAGATAATCTCTCAAGAAAAGTACACCCTCATCCCCAAGTACACTTCCTTCTAAATTCAATTCCAAGTTCTTAAATTAATTACTTTAAATCAATCCCATGATGATGAGCACATGCATCATTAGGTGAGAATTCATTTAAGTTATTATTTTTATAAGCTTCAACATTATCTTGAATAGTTCCTTCAACAGCCTTAAACACTTTAATACCTTGAGCATTTAAACCATTTATAGCTCCTCTTCCTATTCCACCAACTACTACAGCATCAACCTTTTCGTTACATAAAGCTTTCATAGGCTGACAGTGTCCATGTTCATGACCTAAATCTCCATTTCCTATAGCTCTTACTTCACCTTTTTCTAGATCACATACTACAAACATAGGTGCAGTACCAAAATGTCCATAAGGAACACTTTCTAAACCTAAATTATTATTAACTGGAAAACATATTTTCATTTTCAAATCCTCCTCTTGAATACTTTTATAGTAACAATTATTATTTTTACATGCACAATTACATTTAAAAGAAACCTTATCATTATTCTTAATGCTGTCAATAGTATCCTTTGCCTTATCTAAAGTTTCATATTTTAGTTTATAAACTATTTTATATCCACGCTTGTATCCTTCAATCAGGTTACATTCTTTTAAAATCTTTAAATGTTGTGATACAGCTGCTTCAGTAAGATTTATATGTTTTGCAATACCTTTAGCACATATATTTCTTTCTGAAATAATATTCAATATCTTTATTCTATTTTCATCAGATAGTGCTTTAAAAACTTTTATATCATTTAACATAGCATACCTCTTTTTTCAATTAAGTATTTCCTTAATTAAATTATACTCCCTTCCATTTACTTTTCAAGCATAAAAATGTAGTTATGAAATCTTTTCTTAGTGATAGTATATTTTCCTTATTCTTATTTTTCAATATATAATTTACTTCAGTATTAAAGATGTCAGGATAACTTTGAGCGTAAAACTGGGTATCAGTCATCCAGCCAAAGGAAAATTCATCATCATCTTGAGATTCACTTTGAACTTTCACATGTATATTATTATTATTATTGTAATTTCCCTTTATAATTTCTCTCTCCATTGTAAAATCATTATTATCATGAACATACTTTTCACATAACTTATCCCACACACTTGTCTTTACATTCCAAGCATACATAGAAATTTTATTTCCATCCTCTGCATGACCAGTCCATTTAATCTTAACTGACCCTGAATCAGGTATAGCTTCGTCTATTTTTATTGTGAATTTTTCATAAGGTATATCTTGAGATTTTTCTTCTAAGTAATTTTTATCTTGAGCATTTATTAAATTATATTCTCCCTTATTTAATTCTTTTTCCCCATTTTCAGCCAACGTATTTTCCATAGAAGATACCACATTTTTAACTACAGAAACGCCATTATCAATTGTTTCTGCTTTGGCTGTTATACTTGTGATATTTCCTAATGAAACAACACTTACTATAAAAATTTCTACTATATTAAAAAAAAATACCCTTACTTCCCCAAATCCACTTACAATTACATTCCCTCACTCCAAACTACAGTTAAATAGACTAAATTATTTCTTTAGATAAAATTGAAATTATTCCTATTATAAATAAGAATACAAATATTGATATAATCAATTCTACATTACTTAAGTTTTCATTTTCCGTATTCAAACAAATCCTTCGATTATTTACTAACTCTTCTTCTACCCCCTCATCAGCAGCTTCTATAATTCTAGCATACTTATTTATTTTTTTTATTCTCTTTTTTATACTTTTAACCACACCGTTATCCATACCTAATGAATTACTTAATATTACTATATCACTATATTCTATCTGCTTTTTTATTTTTTTAGCAGTATTCTTGAAATATATTTCTGCCCTTCGTGAATCAATAATATTTATAACTTTATTCTGCTTTAAAATTTTACCTATTAATATGTTGTTAAAGGAATTTATAAATTTCTCAGTTTCTCCTCTGCCATTATATTCAACTATAATTCGGTTTGGCATATATTCTATTACTATAAAATTTAATAATTCCTCATTAAAAATGTCAGTATCCTTTCTATGTATAACAACTATATTCTTAGCCCTTTCTATAATTTCTTTCTTCCCACATTCAAATAATACAATTACAACTAACTCATTTTCAACTTCCCCGCTTTTTAAAAATAAGTTGATTAACGAAGTTTTTCCTGAGCCTAAAAAACCTAAAACTATATCAAGTTTTATCTCCATAGCTTTCCCCTTTTATATATACTCTCATAAATAACCTAAAAATTATATATATATAATAACATAATTATACTATTTTTCCACACAAAACTTTTTATTTCCTACACGTTTAAAAAGTACCTAAGATTCACAAATCTTAGGTACTTTTAACTATCTAGAAAAATATTGAGCAAAAGAAGCTCGTCTTCTTTTATTTATATGATTTACCGCTCTCATTTTAAATCTTTCAAACTCTTTATATTTATAGAAGTTTTCTAAATCTATTAATAAAAAGAAAGAATCAACTATTAAATACTTTAAATCTCTTAAATCATTTATCTTTTCTTCTTCAACTTCTATAGTATCACTTTCAGCCTTCAAGCTTTCAAATATATCTTTATATTCAATAAGCTTTCTTTCTACCATTTCATTATATTCCTCTAAGTTTCCTTCAAGAAGCCCCTCTATAAAAGAATTAAAAGTTGAATCTATCATTTTGTATTTCTCATATGTTTCAATTAGTTTCATAAACTACTTCCTTCCTTTTCTAAGAACATATTACTCATATTATCTTTACTATAATAACATATCAGTGAATGTCTTTCATTATAATATTACTATGTGTTAATATTATAATATAATGTAATTTTAAGGGGTGTTATTATGAATACAGTTTTAGAAAATATATTAACTAGAAGAAGTATACGTTCTTTTAAAGAAAAACAGATAAAAGATAAAGATCTTGAAATGATTATAAAGGCAGGTACATATGCTCCAAGCGGAATGAACAAACAAAGCTGGAAATTCACAGCTATTCAAAATAAAGAAAAGATACAAGAACTTGCAAAGGTTATTCGTGAAGCTTTAGGAAGAGATGAAAGTTATAACATGTATAGTCCTGTTACTATCATTCTAGTATCTAACGATAAAGATAATACAAATGGGCTTGCAGACTGCTCATGTGCCCTTGAAAATATATTTTTAATGGCAAACTCTTTAGGTATAGGTTCATGCTGGATTAATCAATTAAAAACAATATGCGATGAACCTAAAGTCAGAAAACTTTTAAATGAATTTGAAATTCCAGATAACCATATTGTTTGGGGAATTGCAGCTTTAGGCTACGCTGCTTCTCAGCCAAAAGAACATATTATTAAAGAAGGTATAGTTAAAATAATTAAATAAGGACAAAATGGATTAGCTTTCAGTTCTAGCTGTCAATTTAAAGAAGCTTATATAAAATTTTTAACCTACGATTTGCCTTGCAAAGTGTTGAAAATTTTGCTATAAGCCTCTTCATTTTATCTTTTTTTGATATCAGAACATCTTTTTGGGTATATACCTTATCTACCAAATAAGCTGAGTTTTTTCTGCAAACTTAGTAAATCCAAGCCTTATATATAATCTTTCTGCTTCTCCCTTTTCTTCTGATATCAAATAGGTATACTCTATTCCCCTCTTATGATTTTCCTCTAATATTTTATTTATCATATAGCTGCCAAACCCCTTGCCTCTGTATCTTTTAAGTATTCCTACATCTTCTATCTTACATATTTTATCAATTCTAAGAACTTCACAAGAGCCTATAGGTTTATTATTACAATAACATATATAAGCTTCTAAATTATTTTTACTATCCTTATAAGATTTTATTTTTCTCTTTATCCTGTAAAGAGAATAAGACCTGCCTAATATTTTTTCATTATCTTTTACATTCACATCTATAAGATTTTTAAACTCAGAACTGCTTTTAACATCTTTTAAAAATACCTGCCCCTCTTGGTCTAAATTACTGTAATTCATACTCTCTATTAATAAATAATTAAACCTATCAACTCTTTTGGGCCTTTTTATAAGAATTTTAATTATATCCTCAGATACATATTCATTTATCTCTATATTTAAAAAATGCTTTTTCTTCTCCTTAAATATTTTAAATTTATTATTTATTATATTAATTAATTCATTATCATCTATATATTTATTTATCACTGATACATTGCTTGTATATGTATCTCTAAACATTTCATCTCTAAATTCTATATGATTTTCGAACTCTTTTTCTTCTGCAAAACATCTTATATATTCTAATTCCATGTTTTTTAATTTATTAATCATTAACTTGTGTCCACCTTGTTTAATAGTTAAATTAATTAAATATATTTTACCATATTTTTTATATTTTAAAATGTATATTTAATTAAAAGAATCACACACTATTAAAGACCTTACTAAACCTACAATTTTTTTATTTTAACTGCATGAATAAAAATTCACAACACTAAATTCCATATAATATGAAAGTAATATAACTTTCATGGAAAAAGACATATTAAAAAGACTGTATCAACTTAGATACAGCCTTTCTTAATATGTCTTTTTCCATACTGATCTGCTAAATATTATAAGCATTGGATATATCTCTAATCTTCCTGCAAGCATACAGAAAGATAGTACTGTCTTGCTTAGGTCAGAGAAGGCTGCAAAATTCCCTGTTGGACCTACAAGTTCCAATCCTGGACCTATATTACTTAATGTAGTAATTACTGATGTACTTGTTGTTATTAAGTCAAATCCATCAAAAGAAATTATAAACATTGCAATTAATGCTATTACTGCATAGGCTGCAATAAATAAGAATACTCCTGATATAGTTTCTTCCCCTACAACTTTTCCGTCAATCTTAACACTTTGAATTCTCTTTGGATGAAGTATTTTATTTATTTCTCTCTTTATAGCCTTCATTATAATTACTATTCTTATAGTCTTAATACCTCCACCAGTAGAACCTGCCATAGCTCCAACTAGCATTAAAAATACTATAAGCATTTTACTTACTGTAGGCCATAAATTAAAATCTGCAGTTGCATATCCTGTTGATGTAACAATAGATGCTACTTGGAAGGAACTTGCCCTTATAGCTTCTGTAAAATTATATCCATAAATTTTTAAAATATTGATAGTTATTAATACAATTGCTGAAACAATTATTAATAAATAATATTTTAATTCTTCATTCCTTAATGCATTTTTTATATTACCTTTTAAAAGCTGATAATATAAGGCAAAATTCACACCAAATATAATCATAAATATAGTTATAATCCATTCAACTGCTGGACTATTAAATCCTGCCACACTAGAATTCATATTTGAAAATCCACCAGTTCCAGCTGTACCTAATGCATGTATTACTGCATCAAATAAAGATAATCCTGCCATCATAAGTAATATAGTTTCTACTACAGTTAATACAAAATATATTATGTAAAGAATCTTTGCTGTCTCCTTAATCTTAGGAACTATCTTTCCTGGATTAGGTCCTGGACTCTCTGCTCTTAAAAGATGTATTGTACTTGAACCTAAGGATGGTATTAAAGCAATCATAAATATTAATACACCCATTCCTCCTATCCAGTGAGTAAAACTTCTCCAGAATATAATACTTTTAGATAGGCATTCTACATCAGTTAATATAGTTGCACCTGTTGTTGTAAAACCTGATACTGTTTCAAAAAACGCATCTACAAAAGATGGAATGGAACCATCTATTACAAAAGGAAGTGCACCTATAATAGAAATAACAATCCAAACTATACCTACTGTTAAAAAACCTTCTTTAGCATACATCTGCTGCTTTTCACTTTTTATTCTTGTTAAGAAAAAAGCTAATATACCCGATATTAATACTGTCAGCATAAAAGGAATTACATTTTCTCCATAATAGACAGCAACCATAAAAGGTATAAATAAAAGCATGGTTTCATATCTTAATACATTTCCTATGACTTTAAGTGCTAATTTGTAATTCATTACTTCTTCGCACCTCCAAGGAAAATTTCATTAAGGTCTAATAACTTATGATCTTTAATAACTACTATAACTCTATCTCCAAAGCTTAAATAGTCATCTCCTGTTGGAATTATTATTTTTCCATTTCTAACTATAACTGCAACTATACAATCTTCATCAAATTCAATGTCTTTAAGCTTTACATCAATGTATTTTGTATTATTTCCAACAATAAATTCGACTGCTTCTGCATGACCATCACAGATTTTATATATATTTTCTATAGAACATCTTCTAGCACTCTTTAATCCTCTTACATATCTTATAATCTTATTTGATGTAATAAACTTAGGACTAACTACAGAATCTATTCCAACATCATCTGCTATTTCTGTATAGTTATCTCTTGTTATTTTTGTAATTATATTTTTAACTTTCTGATTAGCTGCAAATAAAGCTGCTATCAAGTTATCTTCATCTCTGCTTGTTAATGTTATAAAACTATCCATTTCAGGGAGACTTTCAGACAATAAAAGATCTTGATCCATTCCATCACCATTTATAATTACACATTGTGGTAGAAGTTCGGTAAGTTCTTTACACTTCTCTGTTTCTCTCTCTATTATTTTACAGTTAACGCCATATTCTTCTATTATCTTAGCAAGATAATAACTTATTTTACCCCCTCCAATAATCATGGAATTCTTAACCTTCTTTTTAAACTTTCCAAGATTTTTAAAGAAGTTTTGAATATCTTTTTCTTCTCCTATTACATAGACCTTATCATCTTTTCTTATAATAAAGTCACCGTTTGGAATAATAACTCCATCATTTCTTTCTATACCACAAAAAAGAACTTTACCTCTTAAAAAATCAATATCACATATTCTTTTATCTACAAGAATACTTTTGTTAACCCTAAAACCTACTAAGTCCACTTTTCCTTTGGCAAAACTATCTATGCTGCATACTGACGGGAATTTTATAAGCCTTGAAATCTCATAAGCTGTTTCCTTTTCAGGATTAATTACCAAATCAATACCAACTGCCTTAGTTAAAAGAGTTATATCTTCATCATAATCTGGATTTCTAACTCTTGCTACAGCATACTTAACTCCTAGCTTTTTAGCTGCAAGACAAGAAAGCATATTTAATTCATCACTATTAGTTACTGAAATTAATAAATCTGCATTCTTTATTCCAGCTTCATCTAAAACCTTAAAATTAGTACAATTACCCTTTATGCACATAACATCAAGATTATTTGCTATTCTCTCAAGTGCAATATCCTTGTTATCAATTATTGTTATATTATCATCTTCAACTGATAAGCACTTAGCTAAAGTATATCCAACTTTACCTGCACCAACTATAATAATATTCATTTTTTATGTCTCCTCATAATACATTAACTCATTACTATCGCATATTTTTCATTATACATTATACACCATTTTACCTCAATTTTAATAATAGCTTTTATTACTTGTTTATCTATTATTTAAAACATAATACGACCTAGATTACAGTTTTCCACACTCCCACAGAATATTATATATTTATTCTGCCTTTTATAGTTTGTAACATTTTATATATACTCCAAATATTATATATAAAGATAATAATTATCTAAGAATAGAGGTGAATAAATGAATCCACTATTAAATATGCTCCTAGGCAGCATGATGAATGGCGGCATGATGGGAAATAATATGATGAATGGCAATCCTCTTATGAACATGTTAATGGGCGGTATGAACGGAAATAATCCTATGATGAACGGTAACAACATGATGGGGAATAATCCTTTATTAAATATGTTAATGGGCGGTATGAATCCCAGCATGATGCAGAACATGAATAATATGAACGATATGAATAATAACACTCCAAATGCTGAACAAGCAAATATGAACAATATGAACGGAAATAATCCCATGATGAATATGTTAAATATGATGATGGGACAGCACGGCGGTATGAATCCTAATATGATGAATAATATGAACGGCATGATGAATCCTAATATGCAGCAGGCAAGACGTCATCGCAGGCATAGACATTAATTAACTAATGGATGTTAATTAAAAAAAACTCGCATTTAAAAATTAATGCGAGTTTTTTAATTGAGATTTTAAAGCTGTAGTCTTAATAGTATCCTTAAACTTTTCATATTCTGTAGGATAACTTATAGTATTCTTTTTAATATAAAATTTATATCCAATATCTTTTACTTTGAATCTAAATCCACCATCTTTAAATTCCTTGTCTAGTTCAATATCATTAATTGTAAATTTATTCACTATCTCATCTTTCTTTCCTACTATCTGAAATTCTTCCTTCTTAGTATTATAAATAACACCTCTAAACTTGTTACATATATGATAATAAAATATTATCATGAAAATTAGAATCAAATAAATTGCAAATACAAAAAACTTTCCATAATAAGTATCAAATAAATTCCCACTCATAATTAAAGGCATATAAACTGCCATAGTATAAAGCCATACAATAT
>CAKVFO010000076.1 GCA_934746785.1 uncultured Clostridium sp.
CTTTTTTACAAGTTTATTATAGTTCTAAGGTCAGGGAAGGTCAAAGTTTTATTAAACCTTCCTTTATTAACTCTTTTTGCATATTACTCATTTAAATAGTTTATCTCACTATTACTATTACTTTCATTGTTTTCCTCTATTTTTCTATATATCTCTGACATTCTATTACCTTTTAAAAAACTTTCTATTTTTTTAAAATCATCTGATTTAAGATTTTTCAATCTAACTAGATTCTCAAAACTATTTAAACTTGGATCAAATAGAGCCTTTAAGTTATTGCATAGCCTCTTATTTTTCATCTGTTTTAAACGCTCTATATTACCATTTCTAGTATAGGGTTGTTTCGTATGAGGTTTTTCATAATTTATACTAACAGTAAGCCCCTCTACTTTTATCTCCTCATCTAAATATCCTGCATTTCTTATCCCCTTTAGAAAAGCTTCTAACATATAATTATCTTTTAAAGTTATATCAATACTCATACTTAATTCTTCTGGTTCCGAGTATTCACCTAAGATAAATCCTGTTATCCACCAGAAGAATCCTTCTCTTTTTAAGAGCTTTTTTTCACCTTTACTTAAAGAAAACTTTACACTAATATCATTATTTTCATCTATCGCTTCATAAAGTGTGGAATTAAATAATTCTTTAATTTGACTCCTACTTTTATAAATTCCTACTTCTGCGCCTGTACACATTCCATACTGACCTTTCCAGAACTCTATAAGCCACTTTTTATTCTCATAATCAAAATATATTGGTTCACAATCAATTATCATGTCAAAAGAAGGTGCAGCTTCATCATATAACTTGCAATATCCATATTTCTTCTGCCATGCATCATTCCTAGAATAAAAGATATCCTGATTTGAATCATAATCGTATCCTAATTTTATCATTATATCTCTTATTTTTTCTTCATCGCTTAATTTATATTTCCTAAAAATACTTCTAATTATAGACGTATGACTTTCAACTAAGATTACAATAATTGTAACTACTACAAAAGTAACATAAAATAAAATATTTAAGCTCTGTTCATCCACCTTTTAATGTCACTTCCTAACTATATTTTATATAATATAGTATTCAGATATCTATATTTATGTTAACTAGTACTTATTTAAGAGTTAATTAAATATACTTATATATGTACTTTTAAAGGAGATAATACCTATGAAATTCATATTACTTTTGATTATAGCTAGCATTGTAATTTATATAATCTATATTTACTTTTCAAATGAGCAGGCTAAACTAAAACACAAACTTGTAGTAATTGCCCAACATAATGAAGCATTAAAAAAGGAACTTTGTATGAACAAATCAACAAATATCTCTGCAAAATTTACTCCTCCATTAAACGACTCTGGTATATTAAACGAAGGAGTAAATATCTATATTGCACCTATTAATAATTCATCTATAATTAATAAAAACAAAACACCAATACAAGTCGATATTCTTGATGAGTGTAATTTATCAGATATAACATGGTTATATATTAGTCTCCCTTTAGAATCAAATATAAACTGTCATGGATGGGTCAAAAAAAATGATTTTTCAATGCTTTGCTCTAAAACTAAAGATATAGAACCTATTAACTAAAAAGAGGATGTATTAAAAGAAATACTTTACCTGAAATATATTCTAATATCAAAAAAGATAAAATGAAGAGGCTTATAGCAAAATTTTTAACATTGCGCAAGGCAAATTAGTCAGTTAAAAATTTTCTATAAGCCTCTTTATAAATAAAGGTAAGCAAGAATTTCTATAATAGAGTAGTAAACCACATTGCTATAACATATACTACTACAATTAAGATTAGAGGTAGATTTATTATATTTTCCTCTACTTCTTCATTACGTATCATATCAGTTTCTAAAGGAATTCCATAAGCTAACTTTCGCTCCATATCCCATTTTTCAAGCAGCTTTAATAGTTTAAATATTATCCCAAATACACATATACCACCAATTATTGCATACTTTATATATATCATTTTCTCATTTAATGATAATAATGTTAAATCACTACTCTCAGCTGCTGAACTTACAGCTGAACTTTGTAATTTCTGTAAAGTAACAGACATAGAATTTACAGTAAAATGCAATATCATTGATGAAAAGATACTATTAGTTACTCTTACTAAGTATGCCATAACAAATCCTAAGACACTTGCATATAGAAACTGATGAAAATCTAAGTGAAATATTCCAAATAATATTCCTGTAACTAAAGCAGCTTTAAATTTAGATTGATTATTATATCCTGATAACACTATACCTCTTAATGTTACTTCCTCAGTTATGGATGGCATAACTCCAAATAATAAAATCATAACGATATATGGAGTTGAAGAAATAGATGAAATATACTCTCCTACGTTATTCTCCGCAAACATAGAACTAATAATTGCTGTACATGCCATAAGAGGATATGTTAAAACAGATATCAATAAAATTATTCCTACATCTTCAATATGTAATTTATTTAACCTCAAAGTCTCCTTTACATTACTTTTAGTAACTATAAAATAAATAACTGCTGGTACTAAAAATAATATAATATGACTAAGTGCTAATCTTATTCTTGTGTCTGTAATTCCTAAGAAGTAAAATACAAATGCTAAAATAAAAGGTACAAAAATAGAACCTAATAATATTAATAGAAAATATACATTACTTCTAGTTAAGTCATTCTTACATATCTTTCTCATCAAAAATTTTCTCCTTAAATTTTTATTATATTGTATATTTAACAAATAATATGGGAATATTTATTAATGAAGCGAGATGCTTTTATAATCGCCTCTCCCCCATTTTATTTATATACGTTTCAATCCCTCTTAATTTTTAAGGGGGATTGATTCTTTTTATTATATATTATCTTCTAATATAGCTCTTCTAACTTTATCTAAAGCTTCAACAGCAGCCTTAGTTCTTACCTCTTTTCTGTCTCCTGAAAAAACATGTCTATATGCCTTTACATTCCCCTTATAATAAAGGCCAATATATACAAGCCCTACTGGCTTTTCCTTAGTGCCACCACCTGGACCAGCAATGCCTGTAGTAACAACAGAAATATCTGATCCTGTTCTTTCTGCTATTCCTAATGCCATTTCTCTTGCAGTTTCTTCACTGACTGCTCCTACTGTATCAAGAGTTTCCTTTTTAACTTTTAAAGTTCTCATCTTTGCTTCATTTGAATAAGTTACAGCTCCCTCTAAGAAAGAATCTGAAATTCCTGGATAATTAATTAACCTACTTGCAATCATCCCCCCAGTACAAGATTCAGCCGTAGAAATAGTAAGTTTTTTATTAATTAATAAATTTCCTACAACTTCCTCAATCTTAATATTTTCACCTTCTGCATAACACTTAATTCCAAACCTATCTTTTATTATCTCTTTAACAGGCTTAATTAATTTTAATGCTTCTTCTTCATTATCAGCTTTAGCTGTAATTCTTAAAATTACATCCTCTTCTTTAGCATATGGTGCAATTGTTGGATTCATTCCTGAATTAATTAAATCTTCTACCTTTTTTGCCATCTTGCTTTCACCAATTCCTAAAAGCCTTAAAGTTTCAGATTTTATTATTCCATTTCCCTTTTTCATTAAATGCTCTTTTACATAATTTAAATACATAGGTTTCATTTCTCTTGGAGGCCCTGGAAGAATAACTATCATCTTATTATCTTTCTCTAAAATAGCTCCTGGTGCTGTTCCATTTGGATTTTCTAACACTATTGCTTCTTTAGGGAAATAAACTTGCTTTAAATTATTATCTGTAAGCTCTTTTCCTACTTTATTAAAATAGTTAACTAACTCTTCATAAGACTTTTTATGAAGTTCCATCTCCATGCCAAAATACTTACAGGCAGTTTCCTTAGTTAAATCATCTCCGGTTGGTCCAAGGCCTCCTGTAGTAATTACAATATCACTTCTACTTAGAGCAGTTTTAAAAGCTTCAAGTAATCTACCTTCATTGTCTCCAACAACTTCCTGATTATATACTCCTATTCCTATAGATGCTAATTCCTTAGATAAAAATTGTGCATTTGTATTTACTATATCACCTAATAATATCTCTGTTCCTACAGATATTAATTCAGCCTTCATTTATCCATCACTCCTCTATAGACTTTTATTTTAATTATATCATAAGCTATTCAAGGTGCTGGCTATCATTTATAAATTCAAATTTAAATCCATCTCCACTATCAACTAACTTTGTAAGAGAAGTCTGGCCCATAACCTTATGATAATAGTTATTATCATCACTAAAATATTTATAAATAGCTAAAAGTGCTGCTCCATGAGTAACTATAAATATAGTTTTATCCTTTTCCTTTTCTAATAAACTATCTAAAGTTTTACTTATTCTATCATATAATTCCTTCAAAGACTCTCCATTTGGTGCCTTTGCCTCCTCTACATAATTAAATATATCTGTAATTTCTTTGCCTTGTCCTACCTCTTCAAGTTCCTCTTTAGTCTTTCCTTCATAGTCACCAAAACTTAACTCCTTAAATCCTTCTTCTTGAACTATTTCTATATCTCTATCTCCCCTAATTAGCCTTGCTGTCTCCATAGTTCTCTTTAATGGACTAGCATAAATACAGTCTATATGTACATCTTTCATTCTTTCACTAAGCAGTTTTGCTTGATTAATCCCTTTCTCAGTCAACTCTGAATCCTTTTGCCCTTGGAATCTATAATCAATATTCCAAACTGTTTGTCCATGTCTAGTTATGTATACTGTGGTCATTATTTTCCCTCCATTTTAAAGTGAGCCTTATAAAACTAATTATAATAAGACCCACTTTTATATTAAGAGTACACTTCTATTAATGATTCTTACTTTCTAATATTGCTAAAGCAGCTGCTCCTACTACACCTGCGCTAGTACCTAATGCTGCTGGTACTATATCACAATTATCAGACATAACCTTGAAGCACCTCTCATTTACAACTTTTCGTACTCTCTCAAATAGAATATCACCTACCTGAGTTACTCCTCCTCCTATTATAACCATTTCTGGGTCAAAAATCGATACTACATTAGCTACTCCAATTCCTAAATAATTCAAAGCCTTGTCCCTTATTTTCTTAGACTCTTTATCTCCTTTTCCAGCTTCTAAAAATACTTCATAAGAAGTTATTTTATTATAATTCTTTAAAGAAGTTTTCACTTCAGATTCTGCTACTTCTTGTCCCCTTTTTCCTATTGCAGTTCCAGATGCTAAAACTTCTAAGCAGCCTATATTTCCACAATTACATTTTGGACCTTTTGGATTTATGGTTGTATGACCAATTTCTAATGCATTAAAAGTACTCCCCCTATATATGTTTCCATTAATAATAGCTCCTCCACCTATTCCTGTACTAACAGTCATAAAAACTAAATTCTTTTTTCCTCTTCCTGCTCCAAACATAAACTCTCCAATAGTTGCTACATTAGCATCATTATCTAAGTAAACAGAAACTTTAAACTTATCTTCAATAGATTTCTTAACATTAAAATTCTTAAAAGGAAGGTTTGGTGTTTCAATTATAACTCCAGTACGTACATTCAATGGTCCAGGTGAACCTATTCCTATTGCTTCAATTTCATCTATAGAAATACCCTCTTTATCTATTACTAACTCTATTGTTGATATAATTCTATTTAAAACTGCTATTTGTCCTTCATCTGCTTTAGTCTTAACAACTACATTATTTAATATATTTCCTTGGAAATCCGACAATGCAGTACTTATCTTAGTGCCTCCCAAATCTATTCCAATAACATAATTTCTCATATAATCCTCTCCAATACTTTTTAATACTCCCAATATTATTTTAAACACCATTTTATTTTAAATAAAGTATATTATGTTTTATTTTACTATAAATTGAAAACTATCTATCTTAATTAATTTTCAAGATAGATAGTTCTTATCTAAATCACAAAATTCTTATGCTTCATTTTTTAATTCTTTAAGTTCTTTACACTTATCTATAATCTTCAAAGCTTCAGCAGGTGGAACCTCTTCATACTTATCTAAACTCATATTGAAACTTCCCTTTGCCTGAGTTATAGATCTTAAGTCTGTAGCATACTTAAATAACTCTGACATAGGAGCTTCAGCTATTAATCTTTGATATTTTCCTTCAGGCTCCATTCCTAAAACCTTTCCACGTTTCTTATTTAAATCACCAATTACATCTCCCATGTATTCATCAGGTATTAATATTTCCATATGCATTATTGGTTCTAATAATACAGACTTAGCAAGCTCTAACCCCTTCTTATATGCAAGGGAAGCAGCTACCTTAAACGCCATTTCTGAAGAGTCTACTGGATGATATGATCCATCATAAAGAGTTGCCTTTAATCCTATTACAGGATATCCTGCTAATACTCCATGTTTAATACAATCTCTTAATCCCTTTTCAACTGCTGGAATAAAGTTTCTAGGGACAGCTCCTCCAACAACCTTATCTACAAATTCTAAGTCCTTTTCTCCATCTTTTCTTGGCTCAAATATTATCTTAACATCGCCATATTGTCCGTGTCCGCCAGACTGTTTCTTATGTTTGCCTTGAACATCAGCCTTACCTACAACAGTTTCTCTATATGGAATTCTAGGTTCTCTTAACATTACTTCTACGCCAAATTTATTCTTTAGCTTACTTGCTATTACATCTAAGTGGGTTTCCCCAAGTCCTGAAATAATAGTTTCAGCATTTTCTATATCCCTTGTAATTGTAAATACAGGATCTTCATCTAATAACTTATTTAAAGATAAAGATATCTTATCTTCATCACCCTTACTCTTAGGAAGCACCGCCATAGACATTACTGGTTCAGGGAAATTCATCTTATCATATATAACCTTAAAGTTACTATCACATAAAGTATCACCCGTAGAAGTATATTGTAACTTAGCTATAGCCCCAATATCTCCTGCAACAATTTTATTTGAAGGTATCTGATTCTTACCTCTCATAAAAAACATATGATTTAATTTTTCAACTTTATTCTTATTGCTATTAACAACGCTTATATCTCCACTTAATTCTCCAGTCATAACTCTAAATAAAGATATCTTTCCTACAAATGGATCTGCAATAGTTTTAAAAACTAAAGCAGAGAAAGGCTGCTCTTGATTTATCTTTACATTAATTTCTTCATTAGTATCAATATTTATTGCCTTTTGACTTAATGCATGTTTAGGTGATGGGAAGCACTCAACAACATCTTCTAAAAAAGTATCCATTCCAATAACTTTTAAAGCTGAACCACACATTACAGGTGCTATATCTCCTGATGCACATCCATTAATTAATCCTTCGTAAATTTCAAGATCAGATAATTCACCTTCACTAAAATACTTATCTAAAAGAGCTTCATCAGTTTCAGCTACTGCTTCTGTAATCATCATTTTACATTCCTCAACCTTTTCAACAAGTTCAGCTGGAACCTCAGTAACTTCCATTTTCTTTGTTTTATCATTATATATTCTAGCTCTCTTAGTAATTACATTAATTACTCCTTTAAACTCATTTTCAGAACCTATAGGATATTGAATTGGAACAATACTTATTCCAAAATTGTCTTTTAATTCAGCAAGTACTCTATCAAAGTCAGAGTTTTCTCTATCCAATTTATTTATAAAAAATGTTCTAGGTAATTTAATCTTGTTACAATAATCCCATGCTTTTTCTGTACCTACTTGAACTCCTGTAGCTCCACATACAACTATAGTTGCTACATCAACTGCTCTCATAGCTTCTATACTTTCTCCAACAAAATCAAAATCACCTGGTACATCTATCATATTTACTTTAACCTTTTGCCATTTCATAGGAACTATTGATGACCCTATTGAAATCTTTCTTTTCTTTTCTTCTTGATCAAAATCAGAAATAGTAGTGCCTTCTTCTATCTTTCCTAATCTTTCAGATTCTCCTGAAGAAAATAATAATGCCTCTGTTAATGAAGTTTTACCTGTAGAGCTATGCCCTACAATTCCAACATTTCTTAGATCACTAATACAATAGTCTTTCATATATATTGTCAAATGCTTAAAACAATTTAAGATTTGACTTTTCACCTACCTTCCATAACAATGTAGTACAATTTTAAAAGCTTCCTTTTATAATTTTTATGAGTATTTATACAGAAATAGTCCTTATATAATTTTCACCTAGCTTTTCTAATTTTCATTAATACTTTTAGTTTTCCCTGCCTTTTTATGTAATATGTATTCTCTTCCCCCTAAAAAACTAGCAGTTACTATATATCAAAAAGAGAGCAGCAACGTTACCGCTACTGCTCTCTTTTATATCTATTTATTCTTTTTAAAGGCAAATAATTTCATTATCAAAAATGTTACAGGAACTCCTATAACAGCTGCTAATCCATAAGCTATTATACTAGGCCATGCTAAAACATTAATTACTATTAATACTACTATCTTTTGAATTACGAAATTAGGAATATTTGAAATTCCAAACTTTATAAATCTTACAATTCCAAGCTTCTCTTTAAAAGTTATTAAACTATTTAATAAATATGAAACAACAAGTCCTGTTGCATACCCTAAATCAAAAGCAATATTAGGATCTATGAAATTTTTATAAATAGTTGAAAAAACTGTTGTACTAAAAGTATTAATCACACCTATAACAACAAAAGTTATAAATTGTTTTGTAAAAAAGGTCTTAGTAAACTTTTCTACTATATTATTACTCATTTGATTCCTCCTGCTTACTTGAGTTTTTAATTAACTCATCAGCAATAATAAATCTTGGTCTTTGTTTAGTTTCGTTATATATTTTACCTATATATTCACCTATTACACCTAGTGATAATAATTGAATTCCCCCAATCATCCATATAGATACAGTTAATGAGGTCCATCCACTTACTGCCTTTCCAGTAAATTTAGCAATTAATGAATAAATCAATGCTAAAAAACTTACAGCAAAGATACAGAAACCTAATCCTGTTATTATACTAATTGGCTTTATACTTAATGAAGTAATTCCATCTAATGCAAATGCTACCATTTTCTTTAATGGATATTTAGATTCTCCAGCAAATCTTTCATGGCGTTCATATTCTACAACTGAATGCTTATATCCTATCATTGGAACTAAACCTCTTAAAAATAAGTTAACTTCTTTAAATTCACTTAATCCCTCTAAAGCTCTTTTACTCATTAATCTATAATCTGCATGATTATAAACTGTGTCAGCTCCAAGCATAGTCATTAACTTATAAAAAGCTAATGCAGTTGTTCTCTTAAAGAATGTATCTGTCTTTCTTGAAGATCTTACTCCATAAACTACATCACTACCGTTATAATATTCCTCAACAAACTTATCTATTACATCAACATCATCTTGTAAATCAGCATCTAATGATATAGTCATATCAGCATATTTCTTAGCAGTCATTAAACCAGCTAACAAAGCATTTTGATGACCTCTATTTCTTGAAAGATTTACTCCACTAAAAATATCATTACTATTGTGAAGTTCCTCTATAATCTCCCACGTTCTATCCTTTGAACCATCATTAACAAATAATATCTTACTTTCCCTAGTAATAGTATTATTGTCCATCATATTATTAATCTTATCCAATAGCCTTCTTGCAGTTTCATGCAAGACTTCCTCTTCATTATAACAAGGTATAACTAAATATAACGTTTCTTTCATAATCTTTATTTACCTCCAAAACTAATTTGAAAAATAATTTTTCTTAATTATTTCTTTTCCAATTGTATAAGCATCAAGCAAATGTTCTTTCTCATCGTCGCTTTTTACATTCCCCATAATTTTATTTCCTTTTATTATAGTTGCATCTCTATTAGTATTTACTAAATTTCTTCCCATAGAAGTATTAATATATTCTTCTTTATCGATACCTAATAAATAACATATAGTTGGTAGAATATCAACTTGTCCTCCATGAGCCTCAATTGTCTTTGGGTTCATACCTTTTGAATAAATTATTAATGGAATCTTGTGATCTTCTTCTTTCCACCAGTCATCTTCATAAGATAAAAGTTGAATAGAATCATTATAATACTTATGTACTCCAGTATGATCTCCATACAAGACAATTATAGTATCATCTAATAAACCTTCCTTCTCTAACATCTTAAAGAACATTTCAACTTGCTTATCCATGTAATGAACACTTTCAAAATATCCTCCTAAATAGCTTTCATCTATTTCAATTGGAAGATTAAGCTCTCTATATTTATTATCTATATTAAAAGGTCCATGACTAGACAATGTTGGAACTTGTATAAAAAATGGTTTATTTTCATCCTCAACCTTTTTTGCAATCTGAGATAAGAAACTTCTATCTGAAAGTCCATACCCAACACATTCTTCATAAATATAATCATCTATACTCCATAATTTTTCAACACCAAAAGAATTTCTGTGAATTTCACTCCAGTTAAATTCCCCGACTGCCTCAGCATGAGTACTTATTGTAGTATAGCCATTTCTTGATAATATTCTTGGTAATGAATTTTTATAAGTATTTACCCCATAATTAAGAGCAGTTATCTTATCTCCTAAAGGAAATACTGATGTATTAACCATGAAATCACAATCAATACTATTACCTGCATTATTTTGTTCATAGAAATTATTAAAATATAATCCTTCGCTTGCCATCTTATTTAAAAATGGAGTTATCTCCTGACCATTAGTGCTTTTATTAATTACAAAATTCTCTAATGATTCTATTTGAAGAAATATAACGTTCTTTCCTTTTGCAATTCCATTATACTCATTATTAGTAATATTTTCATCATTTTTTGCTATCCATTCATTAATTTTAGAATCATCCTTTTCCTTTGAAGTTAACTCCTTCTTAATTAATGACTTCCCTGCTTCAATAATATGATACCCCATAGGCCCAGGACTATTAGCTGACATTTTGTAATACCAGCCACTATCTACAATGCTATCACACCAGTTTCCTAAACCTATAATATCTAAAGCGATATACGAAAGTAATATCACTATAATTGAATATCTTATTGTAAAACTAAATTTACCTATACTTCTATTTTCATAATTTTTTACTCTTTTAAATACAATCCATGCTAATACAAAGATTATATCTATTATAAATATTAAATCAATAACATTAAAATTAATCAAAGATCCTTTCATTACATTGAAAGTCTCTGGAAATAATATATTTTTCAGTCCATATACATCTTTATTAACTCTGTAATACCATAAATCTGCTACTAACATTAAACTATAAAAAATATTATAAGCTATTAAAAAAACTATTTGCTTACCTTTAGATAGCAAATATCCAAATGAATAAAAAATTAATATAAAAGCAACATATATAAACCAATACTTAACATCAATATTTATAAACTTTATTTCAGCAGCATTACCGTCTCTAATTAGTGCCATAAATAAAACTGTCTTTATTAGTAATGAGACTACCGTTTCAAATCTTAACTTACTTATATCTGTATTAAATACTCTTTTAACAAACCCCTTAAAATCAGTATATAGGTTAGTAACAAAATTCTTAAACTTATCCATAAATTGACCCCTTAGTTCTCTTATTTATTCTTATTAAAAGTTTTTGAACATAAATCAACTATTGTATAAAATACATAATTTACACAAATTAAAAACATAATATCAAAAATAAAATTAAATAAGAATAATTGCTTTGCTGTATCTGCATGACCATTACCTACTAAAGGCATTGGAAATTGAATTGCTCCTATAAGCATTATACCCCACATAAGTATAATCTTACTTCTCTTATTATTATCATTCTTATTTTTTACAAACTTCCATACTGAAAAAGCAAACATAACTAAATATACACTTACTATAAACCATAATTTTTCCGGGAAATAATTTTCTTTAATCTTAGTCCACCCAGTAAATCTATCTAATTCTGTTATCGCTTCTTCACTGTAATCTCTTGATGTCTTTCCTAAAGAAGTACTTGTTATAAACGCTTTACTCGCTGTATATTCCATACCCTCTATCAACCTTAAAGGATGAGTTAAATAGAATTTGGCTAATTTTAAATTACCCATTTTACTATAGAATTCTTCCTCAGTTATCTCTGTTCTTGGAACATACTTAACATACTCATCTTCATCTAAATAAGAATGCTTTCCTGCTTCTACAGCCATATCAGGGTTTAATCCCATATCAATTAAATCCTGTTCAGGAGTTTCAGAATCATAAAGCACTCCATAAAATACTGAATTATATTGAGTGTCCTTACTTATATTTCCACTAGTTGCACTTATCTCAAGTGGATAAATAACTACAATAGCAAAAATAATTAAAAGTTTTCTCATAGTCTTCTTATTGAATTCATCTTTATTATCCCATAGGATTTTACCTAATAGAACTATAACGAAAGGTAAAGCAGTTAACACCTGCATCTTTGATCCTAAAAATAAAAATGCACTTACAAATACCCAATATATGTTCTTTAATAACTTCTCTTTATTATTATCATCATACTTATAATTAATATAATTTAAATATGTTCCTATTAACAGTAAACATGTACTTATCATCATCGGTTCACCATAAAGACTATTAAACCACATAATATAATTTCCATCAAAAAATATAAATAAAAATAAAAGCGAAGTAAATATATACTTAATTTTACTATTTAACCTTAAATTTTTTAAAATTAGAACTAGTCCCAATATATACATCAAGCTATATTCTATTGCTAGATACTCAGTTTTAAACACATTACTTCCAAGTAACTTACATATAGTAGTTATAATTCCTATGACATATCCTATACTTGAGCCTATTATTGTCATGAAAATATTAAAAACATTTGCCGTAATTTTATAATCAGTAACTGTGTATTTATAAAACCTTATAAAATCAGGATTAGATTTGTCTGAATCAAGCAAAGACAATCCAGCTGGTGACATAACCCTATCAAAATCTCCTTGATCAGCAACTCCTTGTACTGGTGATTTGAATATTATGTATACAATAATAGAAAATGCCAGTATACTAAATAAACTTAAAAATAACTTATCTTTATTATTTTTAATGTTCTGCTTAAGCTTCATTAAGAAAATCCTCCATATATTTAATTTTAAGAACACTAACCTTTATTATACCATTATTCTAACAGATTTATTTGTTTATTTTATAAAAATTTTATTAAATTATTGGTATTTAAATACACCCAATCTTCTAAATAAATCCTTTTATATGATATAATATTTATAAATATTTTTACAAATATAGGAGGTCTTAATGAAAAAGAATAAAATATTAATAGCAATCATATCATTATTTACTTTATTATTTTTATATGCAATTATGTTCTTCTTCAGCTTTTTTCAATGTCACGTAGATGTTAATGATGGAAATGTCCTCTTTAAAGACAAAGTTGATGATTCATTTGAGTCTATATATACTTCTAATATTAAATTCGATGAAATTAATCCATCTAAAATTTCTGGTACAGTTAATATTAAAATATTAAATACTAACCTAAATAACATTAATGTATATGAAAAGTCACTTAGATATTATATTCCTCTAGATATAGTATGTTCTACACTTAAATATTCAATAGATAATAATAGAATTTATAATAGTGAAAGTACTATAACCTTTGAAGATGCAAGCAACTGTACTATAAATAACCATAAATATTTAATGCGTGGAAAGATACTTACTATAAATAATGAAAAATATATATCTATATCTGATATAGAATATATATTTAATTTAACAGCAATCTTTAATTTTGATTCTAAAGAAATTTCATTTGTAAATAAATTGCCAGAATTAAATATTGATGGAGTTGATACACCCACTTCAGGTAGAGCTGCATTATTAAGACTTGAAGATTTTTCAGCAGGTTATGGCACACTAAATTCCGAAAACCAACTTAAATATAAATGTATAGGTAAACTTTTAAAAAGTAACAATATAAAATTTCATGTAGCTTGGGTACCAAGATTTAAATGCCCTTCACAAGAAATAGATAACAACTTAACTGAAAATAAAACACTGGAAAATGTAGGATTTATAAACACTTTAGATTATATGATTAACTCAGGAGCTGAGATAGGCTTACACGGATATAGTCACCAAACTGGAAACGATACTAGTTTAAATGGTGTTGAACTATCTTTAAAAGAGAATAGTGGAGAAGATGAAACACGAAAAGTTATTATTAATGCTATTGATACAGCTAATTTCTTAAACATCCCATATGCATTTTTTGAAAGCCCTCACTATAAAGCTTCATTAAAGCAAAAAAATATAATAGAAGAATACTTTCAATTTATATATGAACCTAGAAGCTTTTTCATATACAATAAAATTTATAAACATAAAAATAATCTGTATATTCCAACACCTTTAGGATATGTAAAAAATGGTGATACTTCAGCTATTGAAAAAGGTTTAAAAAAACCAGCTCCTAACCAACTTTCTAGTTTATTTTATCATCCAGCCACAGAACTAGAATATATAGACCTTAATATTGATAATAACAACGTTTTAATCGAGTTCCATAACTCACCATTATACAAAATTATATCGTCATTAAAATCTAATAACTATGCTTCAATTTATATTACAGATTTAAAAAAATAGTATTAAATGACTAACATCACGTTTTTAACACAGGAAACAACTTTGTCAGCATACAAAAAAATTATACTTTCCTTATATGTAAATAAGAGAAGTAAAATCTATGATAAAACATCGATTTTACTTCTCTTATTCTTCAACTTATATATACACATTGTAACTATAGAAGAAAAAATCCCACCTGCAGTATCTATTAATACATCTTTAAATGCTGCTACTCTTCCGTCAACAAACCATTGATGAAATTCATCACTACATGCATATAAAAATACACTTAAAATTCCTAATAAAATAGCCTTACTTCTTGAATAGTATATAATTAGTACTCTATAAATTAATATATGCAATATAAAATATTCAGTAAAATGAGCACCTTTCCTAACAATATAAGTTGCTAAGTCACCCCAAATACTATTTAAATCTATTCCCAAAAAAGAAAATGCATATATAACCAGCTTACTTTGTTCACTTGATTTTTCTCCTGGGACTTGTGACATTACAAATATAAACACCATCCATAAAATCGCAAGTATCCATCTCTTTTTTATGTTCTTGTTGTTTTTCATTTTCTAATTTTCCTTTACTGTTTATCAACAATATATTTATTTATATAAGCTAATGATTCTTCTAAAATATCTTGACCTCTTTCCATGTCTACAACCTTAATTTCTAAATTACATACTCGTTGATCTAGACGATACATTAGTTCTTTGATATCTTGTAATAATTTAGTCTCATATGATACTTGAATGCCATCTGAATCAATATATACCTTTTCCGGTGTACCTCCACATTTAGTACACTTCGCATAAACATTACCTTTTTCTATATCTTTAAATAATTTAAAGGTATCATTATTACAAATAGAACAACTAGAAATTATAATAAAATCGTCTTGATTAATATTAAATAGATATTTACTTCCACAATCCTTACAAATAGCCTGAAGTTTATTATCTACTGTTTCTATATAAAATGTATTGCCACAACATCCTTCTTTTTGACAAACTACTGTCCTTATCATATATCAGCACCCCTTTTATAAGAAAGATTTATTATCTATCTTTTTATATGCTAATACATTATTTTTTATTACTAAAGGATTAATAATCTATTTTTTTGAGACATTCTCTATTTCATATTCTATTACTTGTATCTTGTTATCTATTTGTTCGGTTTTTTTTCCAGCTAATAAAATTCTTCTTTTCTCCAATTTTAATTCTTTTAGCTGTTCCTCTAATTCTTCTATACTACGCACCAAAGCACTCTCCATTCTTTAAGGAAATATCCTCATAAAATAAATGTATTACGTGAATTAATTATTACTTATTTTATAACCTATAATATAAATTATATAAAATTTATATTATATTGTATACATTTATCTATGTTTATTTTTTTTCATTTTTCCCCTTTTACATGCAATGAAAATATAGTTTTATGTATTTTCTTAGGCAAAAATTAAATTTTATTCAAACATCAATATAGTTAATAATACAAAAACAAAAGCTATGAATTATAAAATTCATAGCTTTCTAAATGGTGGAGATAAAGAGATTCGAACTCTTGACCCCCTGCGTGCAAGGCAGGTGCTCTCCCAACTGAGCTATACCCCC